>NZ_JBEYVV010000009.1:0-219418 GCF_040644155.1 Streptomyces sp. NPDC047022
CCCGGAGAGCCGGACGGCCACTCCTTCGGAGCCACGACCGGCAAGACCCGATCAGCCACATCCGGCCCTCCCGGGCCGCCTAACAACTTACGGAGAGCCATGCGATACAGCACACTGTCCGGCGTTGCGGCCCTGGCTGCGATCGTGGTCAACGGCGTGAGCACGGTACCGGCCGTGGCGGTAAGCGGCATTTCGGTGCCGTGCGACACCACGGCCCTGATCAACGCGATCGCCACGGCGCCTGCGGGATCCACGCTCGTCCTCGCCCGCCACTGCACCTACCAGCTGACCACCGCCTACTCCGGCGACGACGGACTGCCCCCCGTCGACAGGCAGCTCACCATCGAGGGCCGGGACTCCACCATCGTCCGCGACGGACCGACGGCGGGCGTCTTCCGCATCTTCCACGTCACCTCCACCGGTGACCTCCGGCTCGACGACGTCACGATCCGCGGCGGCAACGCACCCGATGACGGAGGAGGCATCCTCGTCGACACCTCCGGCATGCTGAAGCTCGACAAGACCACCCTGGACAACAACACCGCCGGCACCGAGGGAGGCGGCGTCGATGTCGAGTTCGGAGCCACGGCGTACATCACCCGCAGCGAGTTCACCTTCAACAACGCGGGCGGCGATGGCGGAGGCCTGGAGTCGGACGGCACCGTCACCACCGACGGGGTCGTGTTCTCCCGCAACTTCGCCCCCGTCGGCGGGGCCATCGGCCACGAAGAAGGTGACGCCGTCTACCGCAACACCACTCTGAAGAACAACGCCTCAAGCTCTGACGGTGGTGGCATCGACACCGACAGCGACACCGTGCAGTTCATCAACAGCAAGATCATCGACAACACCACCACGGGTACGCAGGGCGGCGGGATCTGGAATGCGGCCTCGCTGACCCTCATCAAGACCGAGGTCACCGGTAACGTCGTCGGAGGCTCCGGCGGCGAGGGCGGCGGCATTTACGAAGACACTGGCACCCTGGTGCTGCGGGACAGCAAGGTCGACCGCAACAGCGCCAACGGCTCCGGCAATTCACAGGCCGGCGGCATCTACAACACCGGCGGTGCGGTGACGCTCGATCGCAGTGAGGTGAACGACAACGCCTCCACCGTCGCACCGGGCGGGGTGTGGACCAACACGCAGTTCACGGTGAACCGGTCCGAGATCCAGCGCAACATCCCCACCAACTGCGACGGCAGCCCCGTCATCGTCACCGGCTGCATCGGCTGACCGGACGCAGACGCAACCGACGCGCACGGCGGCACCACAGCACGTCCTGAAGGTGAGACCCGCACGTCCCGCGCGCCTCCTGCCGAGACTGCGACGCCCGCATCTGAGACATGCGAGAAGCGACTTTGCTCCCTGTGTCCGGGACGCGGACGAGGGGCTGTCTGTGCTCCGGCGGTCCCCGCACTTCAAGGAGAGCCATGCGATACACCACACTGTCCGGCGTTGCCGCCCTGGCTGCGATCGTGGTCAACGGCGTGAGCACGGTACCGGCCGCGGCGATCAGCGGCATTTCGGTGCCGTGCGACACCACGGCCCTGATCAACGCGATCGCCACGGCGCCGGCCGGGTCCACGCTCGTCCTCGCCCGCCACTGCACCTACCACCTGACCACCGCCTACGTCGGCGACGACGGACTGCCCCCCATCGACAGGCAACTCACCATCGAGGGCCGGGGCGCCACCATCGTCCGCGACGGGCTGACGGCCGGCGCCTTCCGTATCTTCCACGTCACCTCCACCGGTGATCTGCGGCTCGACGATGTCACGATCCGCGGCGGCAACGCGCCCGTTGACGGTGGAGGCATCCTTGTCGACGGCTCCGGCACGCTGAAACTCAGCTTGGCCGTCCTCGACAACAACACCGCCGGCAGCGCGGGAGGTGGCGTGTCTGTCGAGCCAGGAGCCACGGCGGACATCACACACAGCGAGTTCACCTTCAACAACGCGGACCTCACGGGCGGAGGCCTCCAGTCGGACGGCACCGGGTTCACCGACGACGTCGTGTTCGACCGCAACCACGCCGCGTCCTATGGCGGAGCCATCGACCACGAGCACGGTGACACGGTCCACCGCAACACGACCCTGAAGAACAACACCTCAGGCGCCGACGGCGGCGGTATCGACCTCGACGGCGGCACCGCACAGTTCATCAACAGCAAGATCCTCAACAACACCACCGCAGGTTCGCAGGGCGGCGGGATCTGGAATCAAACCTCGCTGACGCTCATCAAGACCGAGGTCTCAGGCAACGTCGCAGGAGGCTCCAACGGCCAGGGCGGCGGCATTTACCAAGAAGGCAGCGGCACTCTGGTGCTGCGGGACAGCTCGGTCGACCGCAACAGCGCCAACGGCTCCGGCACTTCACAGGGCGGCGGCATCTACATCACCAGCGGTGCGGTGACGCTCGATCGCAGTGAGGTGAACGACAACGCCTCCACCACAGCACCGGGCGGCGTGTGGACCGACACCCAGTTCACGGTGAACCGGTCAGAGATCCGGCACAACATCCCCACCAACTGCGACGGCAGCCCCGTCATCGTCACCGGATGCGTCGGCTGACACAGCCCCCGATCCCACGCCCCGCACCGGCCGCCGGCAGCCTGATCACGCGGCCGTGGGCGGTGGTTGCAGGCCCCGCAGCCGGGCGCCGAGCCGGAGCCACTCATCCCGGGCCCAGGACGCCGCGCAGGCCCCGCACCGCAGCGTGAACGCCCAGGGGGAGACCCGGAGTCGCTCACCGCACACCATGCCGGTGTCCTCGTTCACGGTGGGACAGACGCCCACGGGGACACGGGCGTCATGCTCACCGGTCACGGCGGCTGTGGCTTGAGCGCCGAGGCCAGTCCTGCCGCTCCCGCCGTGCCCGCGAGCAGGGCTGCGGGGAAACCGAGGGAGATGTCCGTCCTGGCCCAGAACTCGGCCCGGCGGTGGGCGAGTGTCCTCTGGCGCGTCGCCTCGTCTCTCAGCCGCTCGATCTCGGCACGCAGGCGGTGCGCGGGCTCGTCCGGACTCGGTCGGGTGGTTCCGTCGGCGGGAGTGGCCATAAGAGAATTCCAACAGGACTGTGCCAGAAGGTACTTGGTGAGTCCGGACAGTCTTTGGGTGCGGCGTACGTGAGCTTCCCACGGCGGCGTATGAGCGACGACGGCCCGGTCTGTCCCGAGTGTGCCCAGTCGATGAGGTCCGGTGGGCGCGTGTTCGGGGAGTCCACATACGGCGATGACCTGGGGCTTTCCCCAGGTCATCGTCATTTTTCAAGAGTACGTACGGATCAGGGCACGTACGACTGAGTGTTGCTGGCCCACAGGGCGCCGCCCTTTCCGGGTGCGCCGGTGCTTGTGTAGACGACGAAGTTGCCGTCGTTCTGCAGCAGGGCGTACGCGCCGGTGTGGCCGTAGGTGTGGGTGGACCAGAGCGCGCTGCCGGTGGCCGGGTAGACGACGAGGTTGCCGTCGGTCTGCATGTAGGCGTAGGCGCCGGAGTGGCCGGAGGTGCCGGTCGACCAGAGCGCCTTGCCGTCGTGCTTGCGGTAGATCACGAAGTTGCCGTCCGGCTGCATCACCAGTCGGGTGTACTGGGTCTGGGTCCACCAGCCGCCCTGGAGCTTCTGGCCCGAGCCGATCTTCGCCGAGCGGGCGTTGGTGCCGTCCGACCACAGCGAGCCGCCGGTGCTGGGGCCTCCGCCGGATCCGTAGACCACCATGTTGCCGTCGTCCTGCACCAGGAAGTAGGCGCCGGTGTGGCCGTTGGTGTGGGTGGACCAGAGCGCGCTGCCGGTGCTCGAGTAGACGACGAGGTTGCCGTCGGTCTGCATGTAGGCATAGGCGCCGGAGTGGCCGGAGGTGTGGCTGGACCAGATCGCCGGGCCGCTGCTGCTCGTGCCGTTCGTCTTGAGGTAGGCGACCAGGTTGCCGTCGCTGCCCATCGTCAGCGTGATGTTCGCGCTGCTCAGGCGGTGGCCGGAGGTGAGCTTCCGGCCGGGCTGCAGGGAGTTGACCGTGTTGGCTCCGCCGGCGAAGGCGGTGGTGCCGTTGGGGGTGCCGAGACCGGTGGGGCCGTCGTAGCCGGAGCCCGCGGTGCACAGGTAGCTCGGGGAGCAGGTGCCGTCGCTGCCTGTGGTGACGTCGTTCAGTGCCGACCCGTGCCCGTACAGGTAGGAGGACGGGTAGCTGTTCGCGGTCGGGGTGCCGGCGAGGGCGTAGATGGCGGCGATGATGGGCGACGAGGCGCTGGTTCCGCCGTAGACGTCCCAGCCGGAGGCGCCGTAGGTGTTGTAGACGGCGACGCCGGTGGCCGGGTCGGCGACCGCGGAGACGTCGGCGACGGTGCGCTTGCCGCAGCCGGTGTCGGACTGCCAGGTGGGCTTGGCCTCGTCGGCGGAGCATCCGGAGCCGGTGCCTTCGGTCGAGTCGGTGGACCACACCGACTCGCTCCAGCCGCGGGAGTTGCTCGCGTGGCTGAGGGAGGTGCCGCCGACCGCGGTGACGTAGGGGGAGGTGGCCGGGTACTGGGCGCCGTAGCCGCTGTCTCCCGCGCTGACGGTGATGGCGACGCCGGGGTGGTTGAAGTACTGGACGTCGGCGGTGGTCTCGGCCGGGTCCTCGGGGCCGCCGAAGGAGTTGGAGACGTACTTCGCGCCGAGGGCGACTGCCTCGTTCTCGGCAGTGCCGATGTCGGACATGTTCGCCGAGGCGGCCTCGACGAGCAGGATGTGGCACTGCGGGCAGGCCGCGCTGACCATGTCGAGGTCGAGGGATATCTCGCCGGCCCAGCCGGTGTTCGCGCTCGGGTAGGTGGTGCCGCCGGTCTGGTTCACCTTCTTGAAGCAGCCGTTGGCCGTGGTGCAGGCGGGGAGGCCGTACTGGGACCGGTAGGCGGCGAGGTCGGACTCGGCGTTGGGGTCGTCCATGGCGTCGACGATCGCGACGGTGCGGCCCGAACCGGCGGTGGAGGACGGCAGGTTGTAGGCGCTCTGCAGGTCCGAGGGGCCGTAACCGGACGGTGGGGTGTGCGGGCTGACGGTCAGGTGCTGGACGACGTCGGTACGAGCCTCGGCGAGGCACGCCACGTGGCCCGGCGTGGTGGCGTGGGCGCACAGGTGTTTGACATGGGGCGCCCCGGGGGCCGACGGTGCGGCGGACGCGGTGGCCGTGAGCCATCCGGTCGATATGAGTGCAGTGGTGGACAGCAGGGCGGCGGTGGATGCCGCCCGACGTCTCCTCGAGAGCAAGGAAATGCCCTTCTTATGGTGATGGCGATGGGGGACCGAATGGTCCGCCCATGGCAGTCGGATGCTGCCGATCAACGCCGATGCGAGATCCGCAGATGGGGGGGCGGAGGAACGTTAGCCACACCTCTGACCACGAACAACGCGGAACAGGTAAATCCTTGATCAGGGTTGCGTACGCAGCCGACGGGCGTTGTCTGGCCGCCGCCCCTCTCGGACGGGGGACAACCGATCCCGGATCACGGCAGATGCCGGCCGCCGGCACCCCAAAGGGCCTTACCGCCCTGCTGAGCGGTCCCTCTCAGCACTGAACCAGTGACAGGTAGGTGCCGCACCCGCGTGCGGGACGGGACATGGTCAACCAGTGACCGGATCATGACAGATAGTTTGCCGAATTCCGTGCCGATAAAGCCAGTTGGGCCAGAGAGAATCTGTCTTTCGTGTGCTCCAGGTCAGGCAAGACGCGCCGTCGGTTGCGGACCCGCCAGTCAGCAGCCTCTGGGGTCTGAAGACCTGCGTGACCGACGAGCCGCGACTGTGAGACAACAACGGGGAGAAGCGTCACAACCATGACATCGCGCCTGAATGCCGAACTGGCCGCGCTCGCTGAACTTGCGAGCGGCCTGAAGGGCACCGTCGACACCCTGGATGACCTGCTGACCAAGCTGGACTCCGGCATGAAGCGTTTCGAGAGCGCATGGGAGGGCGAAGCGCACGACCGTTTCCGTGCGGTTTTCACGCAGTGGCGGGACACGTCCACCGACCTCCACCGGATGCTGCGCGGCATGCATCACGTCACGCACACAGCGCACGGCAACTACCATGCCGCAGAGACGGCGAACCGCCTGATCTGGGGTGGGGAGTGAGCCGCGGTGAACCGGACGGGCGGATCGACATCACCCCGTCCGACTTGAACACGGCGGCGACCGCCTTCGCCGGGGGACAGAACCGTCTGGACGGCATCGCCAGCACCCTCAGCGCGGCGCTGCAGGCCGCTGCGGGTATGGCCGGTGACGACAAATACGGTAAGAAGTTCGCGACGAGCTACGACCCTGCATCCAAGGCGTTGTGCGGGACGATCTCGGCTGCGGTGCGCGCGATCGGGCAGTCTGCGACCGGTCTGGTTCGCACCGCGAACAACTACCTCAAGGCCGACCACCACTCCAATCCCAAGGCCGGCAAGGGCGCGGTACATCTCTTCCCCTGGCCGGCGGTGATCGATGACGTAATGTATCCCGATCCGCCGTCGGCCGTCGGTGAGGGCAGCAATCACTGGCCGCCGCCGATCGACAAGTACTGGGCAAACGGCCACCAGGACCGACTACGTTCGGCCGCCTCCGCATTCCGAACTGCTGCCCAGGACATCAACAGCCTGGGTACGAGCCTGCACTTGCAGGTACAGGCGATCACCGACTTCAACTCCAGTGGTGCGGTCACCGCGATGGCCGCGTTCTGGGGGAAGATCTGGCAAGACCACGACCCGGGCGGCCTGGCACCGCTATCCACCGCGCATCTGGCGTGCACCCAACTGGCCTCGGCATGTGAGAAGTTCGCGCATGCCATCGACCAGGCGCACAGTGAGTTCGAGCACAAGGCCACCGAGGCGGGCATTGCGATCGGTCTGACCACCGCCGTCGGGATCCTGGGCACCGTCTTCACCCTCGGCGGATCCGACGCGGGCGCGGTCGCTTTGGATGCCGGTGAGGCCGCGGCCCTGTTCGCCTCAGTCGAAGGCATCATGGACGCGGCAATGGCCGACTACGCCGCCGAGGGCATCGAGCAACTGGAAACGGTGCTGGCCTCTGCGGCCGAGGATGTCCCAGAGGTTGAGGCGGTGGATGCTGAGACCACGGAAGTGACTGAGGCCCTGGACCGCGAAATGGCGACCGCAGAGGCCAGGGGCGGCGGCAATTCCGGAGGCGGCGGGGGCGGGGGCAAGCCGCCGGAAGACCCTCCGTTCCCCGAAGACGATGAGCCGGGCAGCGTCGACGAGAGCGCCAAGAGCTTCAACGACCGGGAACGCAAGATCGCCGAACTGCTCAAGGGCGAGGGCAAGCACGTCAAGGCCGTCAAGGAGTCCGATGTCGACGGCGAACGTATGCCCGACTCGACGGTGGACGGCGTGGACACGGAGTTCAAGAGCCTCGATGAAGGAGCGAGCCAGAACACTGTGAAGAACGCGCTCAACTCTGCCAAGGGCCAGGCCCGGGATGCGATCATCGACGCGCGGGGCAGCGGTCTGAGCGCGGACGAAGCACGAGCCGGAATAGCAAAGTTCCTGCGCAATAACCCGCCGGGGCGCATGAACAACATCCGTGTGGTCGGTGACGGCTACGACATCATCTGGCCGTGAGACCCGCGGTGAGGAGCGACACATGAGCATGTACCACCAGATCTTCGTCCGACCCGGCGAGCCCCGTGCGAGGCTGCTGGCCGACCTCGCGGCATTTGCCGGGCGGGAGCTGGAACCGATCGAGGAGGGGCCGGTCGACTATGCGGTGAGGGTGGAACGAGGTGTCGTCGAGCTGGAGTCGCAGCACGACTACGAGGAAGACTTCGGCATGCCCTTCGAGCAGTACGACCTGCTGCTGACCGTCCGCGACTACGACCGCGACCTGGAACGCCAGGAGCAGATGGCCCGCCGGGTCTTCGACCACCTCGCCGCCACCGGCCGCTACAACCTCCTCCTGGTATTCGACCTGCAGAAGCTGCTGGATGCCGCGCCGCCGATGCACTGACGGCAGTTCTTGACGGCAGTCCCGTTCAGTGACAGGGGGCTCTTGACCGGCAGGGGTCCGCCGGATCGGTCAGTCGGATTCCATGGGTCGGTGTACCTGTCGTACCTCGCGGTGGATCGCCCAGGAGTCCGCCACCGCGCCCAGGTGCCCGAGCTTGTCGGGGTTGATCACCGCGAGGATCGCCTGGATCTGTCCGTCGAGTATGTCGAGCACCAGGGTTTGGAGCACCTTGCCGTCCCGGTCGCGGAAGACGGCGCCCGGCTGGCCGTTGATCTCGTGCGGCTCGAACGTCACGCCGACCAGGGTCATCCGGGGGAGGACGGCGACAAGGAGCCGGGCCACGTTCTCGGGGCCGATGACGGCCCTGGCCAGTTGCGGGGCCTTGCCTCCGCCGTCGCCGACCATCGACACGTCGGCGGCGAGCAGGTCCCGCAGACCGGTGACGTCGCCTTCACGCAGGGCGTCGAAGAACTGAGCGGCCAGTTGCTCCCGTTCCTCGCGGACCGCCTCGAAGCGTGGCCGCCCGGCCCGCATGTGCCCGCGTGCCCGTACGAGCAGCTGTCGGCACGCCGGCTCCGAGCGGCCCACCGCCGAGGCCACCTCGTCGAACCCGAAGCCGAACACCTCCCGCAGAACGAACACCGCCCGCTCCAGCGGGCTGAGGCGCTCCAGGAGCAGCAGCGCCGCCATCGACACCGAGTCGGCCAGCTCCGCCGACCGCGCCGGGTCCTGATAGGGATCGCTCAGCAGCGGTTCGGGAAACCACGGGCCCACGTACTCCTCCCGCCGTACCCGCGCGGAACGCAGGACGTCGACCGATATCCGTGTCACCGTGGCCGACAGGAAGGCCTTGGCCGACGTGGGCCGGGTCGACGAGCCGTCGTAGCGCAGCCACGTCTCCTGCACGGCGTCCTCGGCCTCACCCACACTGCCCAGGATCCGATAGGCGATCGAGAACAGCAGCGGCCGCAGCTCTTCGTACTCCTCGACCTTGCTCACGCCGAATGCCCCCCTTGAAGGTTCAGTTGACTCATGAAAACAGTGGGCTCAGTGAACTCGGTGAACTCAGTGCAGCTGCCCGACCTCGTAGTCGCCTGCGGGCTGCTGGGTGATGATGTTCAGCCGGTTCACCGTGTTCATGACGGAGATCAGCATCACCAGGACGGTGAGCTGCTCCTCGTCATAGTGCTCGGCGGCACGCGCCCACACCTCGTCGCTGACCCCTTCGGCCGCGTCCGCGACCCGGGTCCCCTCCTCCGCCAGCCGCAGCGCCGTACGCTCGGCCTCGGTGAAGACCGTGGCCTCGCGCCATGCCGCGACCAGGTTCAGACGCACCGAGGTCTCGCCCGCCGCGGCGGCCTCCTTGGTGTGCATGTCGATGCAGACCGCGCAGCCGTTGATCTGGCTCACGCGCAGCGCCACCAGCTCCTGCGTCGCGACGGGCAGCGGCGATTCCTTGAACGCCTTGTTGATCGACATGAAGTGCTTCATGGTCTTGCCGGCGGTCGGGCTGGCGAAGAAGTTCAGTCGCGCGTCCATGATGTGCTCCTCCGAAGTCGTCGGTGCCTGCACACCCGAGACGAGACAGCCGGACGACCTGTGACATGGCCGCGTGTGACCTGGCTCTCAGACCGTTCTGGCGCCCGGCCGTAACCGGCGACGACCGGCCGGAACACACGAGCGGGAACGGCCGGAAGCCGTTCCCGCCCGGGGTCGCCCACCCGGATCGAGTCCGGGCCCGACCTGCTAGTGCCGCGGTACTAGTCCGCGATGTCGATGTGCATGTTGAAGCGCACTCCGGCGACCTTCACCAGCAGGTTTCCCTGTACCTTCCGCTTGGCGAGGGTGTCGCCCACGTTGCCCTTGCCCAGGGCGGCCTTGTTCTGCGGGGCGAAGCTGTGGAATTCCGTGTAGATCCCGCCCGTGGCGAGCGGGGCCGCCTGGTCCCACTCCTCGCGCAGCTCCGCGTAGACGGAGCGGTCCATCGGGGAGCCGCCAAGGCCCAGGTCGACGCGCTCCCCGCCCACGTACGCCGCCGCGCACTGCTTGAGGATGGGCAGGACCAGCGAGTCCTTGAGGGTGTAATCGGTCTTGATCTGGGTGAACAGATTGGCGGCGTCGTTGTCGACCTTCTTCTGCCTCGCCTCGCGGGCGCCGGCCTTGATCATGTCCGTGCGGTCGGTGTCGATCGTCTTGTACGCCTCGACGTAGCCCTTGTCCTTGGTCCGGGCGATCCTGATCGTCGTGTCCCACTTGTCCGGCGAGATCCACTCGGGGTCGAAGCCGATGGACTCGCAGTACTCCAGGAGGCTCTTGTTCGCTTCCTCGTCGCTCTCGGCGTACTTCGGCATGTGTTGTTCCCCCTCCGTCGTGCTGACGGCCTACAACGTCCCACGGCGGGACGCGGCTGTCATCCCGGTTTGCCTAGATTGTGAAAGGGGACGTCCGGCGAGGCGAATGCGCTGGGTCCCCGGGATGCCGTGGGGGCCCGCCCGGAGGGCCCCCGCCGACTTGACGGCCGGCCCGATGCCGCTCACCCGGGACAGCTCCGTCGCCCCCACGTTTTGCCGCCGCCCCCGCGGGGGTGGACGGGGATCCCCGTGTGCAGCTCCTCCAGGGTGTGCGTACGCCGTGGGGGCCCAGGAACAGCAGGGACAGGCCCATCAGGGAGCCGACGACGAGGACCGGAAACCGGTGACCGGCTCATCCGTGCATCCGTGCCTGCCCGGGTGGAGCTTCCACCCCTTCGGAGGCCCGTTCGCGTCCCCAGTCACCCACGTGGTTCATCCGAGTCGCGCACTTCCTGTGACCGGCACACGATCGAGGAACGCTGACGTCGCGTCACCCGCGGCTCGACGTTGCCCTCTGCCCCCTCGCTAGGAAGAAGTGCGAAGGATGACCACAACGTCTGAACGTATTTCAGAACCGCTGACGCGACAGATGTCGAAGCGGGTCTCCCAGTCCGTCTTCGATGGCTCACGACTGCGCGTCATGCTCCTCGTGGACGTGTACGACGGAGCCCAGCCGGAGTTCCTGGCGGCTTACGAGAAGCTGTGCAGCCAGGTCGCGTCCGTCCCCGGGCACGTCAGCGACCAGCTCTGCCAGTCGATCGAGAACCCCTCCCAGTGGCTCATCACCAGCGAGTGGGAGAGCGCCCCTCCCTTCCTCGACTGGGTGAACAGCGAGGAGCACGTGCAGATGGTGCGCCCGTTGCACAGTTGCGTCCGTAGTACCCGTTCGTTGCGCTTCCACATCGTTCGCGAGACCGGCATCGTGACGTCCCCCGACGATGTCACGCGCCGCCTCCAGACGGCCCCCCGTATCGGTGACGGCAAGATCCGCCACGCGCTCACCTTCACCGTCAAGCGGGGCAGCGAGGAGACCGTCGCCAAACTCCTCGCGAACTACGCCGCGCCCAAGGCGCAGGTCGACGAGAACACACGGCTGTGCCGTACCTCCCTCTTCATGCACGGCAACCGGGTGGTGCGCGCCATCGAGGTGGAGGGCGACCTGCTCGCCGCGCTGCGCCATGTGTCCCGGCAGCCCGAGGTGCGGGCCGTCGAGGAGGCCATCAACCCGTATCTGGAGGAGGAGCGGGACTTCAACGACCCCGAGGCCACCCGGATCTTCTTCGCCCTGGCGGCGGTACCCGCGGTGCACCATGTGACGAGCGATCAGGAGTGCCCCGAGGCGGAGCGGCTCGCGCTGTACTACCCGGCGCGCCCCGGCCGAGGCATGCAGCTGGCCCGGCTGCTCGCGGAGCAGGACGAACTGGCGGCGGACGACCCGAACAGCCCGGTCTGCGGCAGCACGATCTTCCAGCGCGACGAGGTCGTGGTGCGGCTGATCGACGTGCGGGGCGGGCTCGAGGCGGACCCCGTCCTCGCCCTCGGTCTTCCCGGCTCCCCGCAGGCGGCCGAGCTGGCGACCCTGGTCGACGGGGCCACCATCGGCGCGGACGGCTCCGCGCTGAAGGGCGAGGACCTCGTGCGGTTCCTCACGCTCGCCCGCATGGACCTCGTCACCGACCGCGTGTCGGCGCCTCAGGCGTGACGCCTTACGGGTGACGCCCCACGGGTGACGGCCGAGGCCTGGCGCCCGACGGCAGGCCAGGCCGTCGCCCGATGCACGCCGCCTGCCGGCGAACGCGGCGCGATGCCGTACGGCCGCACCCGAGCCGTGGCCCCTCACCCGAGCGCCGGTCCCGGCTGAGCGCCGGACCGGCGCCCGCCGGGCCGCGGCGACCGGCTCGGCAACGACTACCTCACCGACGACCAGACCCATCGATCGGGCCCTGCCGGCTCCGTCCCTGCCGGCCGAGCCCATGCCTACTCAGCACATGAGCCCAGGCATCTCACTACCGGAGGAATCGACGTGATCAAACCCCGCCCCAGAATCGTGGGCCTCAACGAGATCGACCCCAACCGCCGACGCGGCGGCGATCTGCGCGCCATGCTCACCCCGGCCACGGTCGGCTCCACCAGCGGTTTCATGGGTGTGGCCCTCATCGAGCCCGGCGACCGCATCGGCGAGCACTACCACCCGTACTCCGAGGAGTTCGTGTACGTCATCTGCGGGAAGCTGGAGGTGGACCTGGACGGCGAGGCCACCCCGCTGCGGCCCGAGCAGGGACTGCTGATCCCTGCCTATATGCGGCACCGCTTCCGCAACGTCGGTGACGAAGAGGCCCGCCTCGTCTTCCACCTCGGTCCGCTGGCGCCGCGTCCGCAGCTCGGCCATGTGGACACGGAGGAGGAGGCCGAGGAGAAGGACGTCGTCGCGGTCGCGGGCACGGTGGAGGGAGCCGAGGCGGGCGGTGCCCGGCCGGCCGACCGAGGTCAGGTCCGTTCATGACCCGGCGCGTGGCGGTTACGGGCATAGGCGTAGTGGCTCCGGGCGGTATCGGCGTACCGGCGTTCTGGGATCTGCTCGCCAATGGCCGTACCGCGACGCGGGGCATCACCTTCTTCGACCCGTCCAGCCTCCGCTCGCGGATCGCCGCCGAGTGTGACTTCGACCCGGCGGCCCACGGGCTGGACGCGGAGCAGATCGAACGGTCCGACCGGTACATCCAGTTCGCCCTCGCCGCCGGCGACGAAGCCGTACGGGACGCCGGCCTCGACCTCGCCCGGGAGAACCCGTGGCGGGTCGGGGTCTCCCTCGGCACCGCGGTCGGCGGCACCACCCGGCTGGAGCACGACTACGTCCTGGTCAGCCACCACGGGGAGCGCTGGGACGTGGACCATCGCGAGGCGGAACCCCAGCTGCACCGGGCGTTCTCGCCGAGCACGCTCGCGTCGGCCGTGGCGGAACGCTTCGGCGCGTGCGGTCCGGTGCAGACCGTCTCCACGGGCTGCACCTCCGGGCTGGACGCGGTGGGGTACGCCTTCCACACCGTGGAGGAGGGCCGGGCCGACATCTGCATCACCGGTGCGTCGGACTCGCCGATCTCTCCGATCACCATGGCCTGCTTCGACGCGATCAAGGCGACGTCCCCGAACAACGACGACCCGGAGCACGCCTCCCGGCCCTTCGACAACAACCGTGACGGTTTCGTCATGGGCGAGGGAGGCGCGGTCCTGGTGCTGGAGGAGCTGGAACACGCGAGGGCCCGTGGCGCCCGCGTGTACTGCGAACTCAGCGGCTACGCCACGTTCGGCAACGCCTACCACATGACGGGTCTGACCAGTGAGGGCCTGGAGATGGCGCGGGCGATCGAGACCGCGCTGGACCACTCCCGGCTCGACGGCTCGGCGATCGACTACGTCAACGCGCACGGCTCGGGCACCCGGCAGAACGACCGGCACGAGACCGCCGCGGTGAAACGGGCGCTTGGCCAGCACGCCTACGACACCCCGATGAGTTCCATCAAATCCATGGTGGGCCACTCGCTCGGCGCGATCGGCGCCATCGAGGTCGTGGCCTGCGTACTGGCCCTGGACCGCCAGGTCGTACCGCCGACCGCGAACTACGAGACCCCTGACCCCGAGTGCGACCTGGACTACGTGCCCCGTGTCGCACGCGAGCGCAAGCTCAACAGCGTGCTCTCCGTGGGGAGCGGGTTCGGCGGCTTCCAGTCCGCGGTGATCCTGACCCGGCAGAGGGAGAGGACACGATGAGTGCACGGCACCACACCAGGCGCGCCGCCGTCACCGGAATCGGCGTCGTAGCGCCCAACGGAATCAGTACCGATGCCTTCTGGAAGTCCACCCGCGAGGGGATAAGCGTCCTGGACCTGATCACCCGCGAGGGCTGCGAGCATCTGCCGCTGCGGGTGGCCGGGGAGGTGCGTGCCTTCGAGCCGTCGTCGGCGGTCGAGGAGCGGTTCCTCGTCCAGACCGACCGGTTCACGCACTTCGGGATGGCCGCGGCCGATCTCGCGCTCGAAGACGCGCGGATCGGCCGGGACGGCTCCGGCGGTCCCGGTGGTCCCGACGGTTCGCCGTTCTCACCGTTCTCGCTGGGTGTGGTCACCGCCGCCGGGTCCGGCGGCGGCGAGTTCGGGCAGCGGGAACTCCAGCAGCTGTGGGGAAAGGGAAGCCGCTTCGTCGGCCCCTACCAGTCCATCGCCTGGTTCTACGCGGCCAGCACCGGTCAGATCTCGATCCGTCGTGGGTTCAAGGGTCCCTGCTCGGTCCTCGCCGCCGACGAGGCGGGCGGCCTGGACGCCCTTGCGCACGCCGCACGGGCCGTCGAGCGCGGAACCGATCTGATGCTGGCCGGTTCGACCGAGGCGCCCCTCGCCCCGTACTCGATGGTCTGCCAGCTCGGCTACGAGGAGCTGAGCACCGTCGACGATCCGGCCCGCGCGTACCGCCCGTTCACCTCCGGCGCCTGCGGATTCGTACCCGCCGAGGGCGGCGCGATGCTGGTGGTGGAGGACGAGACCTCGGCCTGTGAACGGGGTGTGCGCGTACGGGCCGTGCTGGCCGGACACGCGGCGACCTTCACCGGGGCCTCCCGTTGGGAGCAGTCCCGGGAGGGGCTCGTCCAGGCGATCCGCGGCGCCCTGGACGAGGCCGGCTGCGCCCCCGAGGAGATCGACGTCGTCTTCGCCGACGCCCTCGGGGTGCCGGAGGCGGACCGCGCCGAGGCGCTCGCCATCGCCGACGCACTGGGTGCGCACGGCAGGCGTGTCCCCGTCACGGCGCCCAAGACGGGCACGGGCCGCGGCTACTGCGCGGCGCCCGTCCTGGACAGCGTGGCGGCCGTGCTCGCGATGGAGCACGGGCTGATCCCGCCCACCCCGGGCGTCTTCGACGTCTGCCACGACCTCGACCTGGTGACCGGCCAGGCGCGCCCCGCCGAGCTGCGCGCGGCGCTGGTCCTCAGCCGGGGACTCATGGGGTCGAACTCGGCGCTCGTGCTGCGGCACGGCGCCTAGCAAAGGAGAGGAAAGGAGAGAAATCGCATGAGTGAGCGCATCACCGTGGAAGAACTGTCCGAACTGATGAAGAAGGCCGCCGGGGTCACCGTCGCTCCGCAGGACCTCCAGCAGAGCTGTGACTCCGACTTCGACAGTCTCGGAATCGACTCGCTCGGCCTGCTCGGCATCGTGGGCGAGCTGGAGAACCGGCACGGCACCCAGATGCCGCCCGACGCGGAGCGCTGCAAGACCCCCCGCCAGTTCCTCGACCTCGTCAACACCACCCTTATGGCAGGAGCCTGACATGGCCGGACACACCGAGAACGAGATCACCATCGCCGCGCCGGTGGACCTGGTCTGGGACATGACCAACGACCTGGAGAACTGGCCGCAGCTGTTCAGCGAGTACGCGTCCTGCGAGGTGCTCTCCCGCGAGGGCAACCGGACACAGTTCCGGCTGACCATGCACCCCGACGAGAACGGCACGGTGTGGAGCTGGGTCTCGGAGCGCGAGACGGACCGCGACACCCTGAGCGTCAAGGCCCGCCGCGTCGAACCAGGACCCTTCGCCTACATGAACATCCGCTGGCAGTACGAAGAGGTGCCCCAGGGCACCCGGATGGTGTGGACGCAGGACTTCCAGATGAAGGCGGAGGCGCCTGTCGACGACGCCTGGATGACCGACAACATCAACCGCAACTCCAAGGTCCAGATGGCCCTCATCCGGGACCGCATCGAGCAGGTCGCCACCCGGCACCGGCCCACATCGGTCCTGGCCGACTGAAACCGACCGTGAGATCGACTGAGAGATCGACCGAGACAACGACTGGACAGGACGGAGTACGGACCTCATGCACCAGGCCCTGATCGTCGCCCGTATGGCCCCGGGATCGGCCCCCGACATCGCCAAGGTGTTCGCGGACTCGGACCGGGGAGAGCTGCCGCACCTCGTCGGGGTCAGCCGGCGCAGCCTCTTCCAGTTCGGCGATGTGTACATGCACCTCGTCGAGTCCGAGCGGGAGCCCGGTCCCGCCATCGCCAAGGTGTCCGAGCATCCGGCCTTCCGGGAGATCAGCGAGCGGCTCACGGCGTACGTCAGGGCGTACGATCCCGCGACCTGGCGCTCTCCGAAGGACGCGATGGCTCAGTGCTTCTACCGCTGGGAGCGGGAGCCCATCGCCTGATGCCCGCACCACGTCCCGACAGCCATCGGCCGCCGGCCCGCATTCGACGCGGACCCGGCGGCCGATGGTGTGTGCGGCGGTTGCTCACGGGACAGTTCACGAGGGCAGTTCATGGGCAGGCGGTCATACGGGAACCGTGCAGTCGAACGCGTGCAGGTAGGGGTTGACCGGACGGACCGAGTTGATGAACAGACCCGCCGCCGTCAGCCGCTCGACCATGCTCTTGGTGGTGTGCTTGGCCCCGCCGACGTTCAGCAGCAGCAACAGGTCCATGGCCGTGCTGAACCGCATGGACGGGGTGTCGTCCACGAGGTTCTCGATGACCACGACCCTCGCCCCGGGGCCGCCGGCGTCGATGACGTTGCGCAGCGTCCGCGCGGTGCTGTCGTCGTCCCACTCCAGGATGTTCTTGATGATGTACACATCGGCCCGGACCGGGATGGCCGCGCGGCAGTCGCCGGGCACGACCTCGGCCCGGTCCGCGAGCGCGCCTCCCGCGCGCAGCCGGGGATCGGCGTGCTCCACCACGCGGGGCAGATCCAGCAGGGTGCCCCGCATCGAGGGGTACTTCTCCAGCAGGCTCGCCACCACATGCCCCTGGCCGCCCCCGATGTCGGCGACGGATGAACTGCCCGACAGGTCGAGGAGCTGGGCGACATCGCGCGCCGACTGCTCGCTGGAGGTGGTCATGGCGCGGTTGAAGACGTCGGCCGATTCCGGGGCGTCCTCGTGCAGGTAGTCGAAGAACTCCTTCCCGTACAGCTCCTCGACGACGTTGTGGTTGGAGCGCACCGCCTCGTCCAGCTTGGGCCAGGCGGCCCAGGTCCAGGGCTCGGTGCACCACAGGGAGATGAAGCGCAGGCTGTTCGGGTCGTCCTCGCGCAGCAGCCGGGACATGTCGGTGTGGGCGAAGGATCCGTCCTTCTGCTCGGCGAAGACGCCGTAGCAGGACAGGGCGCGCAGCAGCCGTCGCAGCGGCCGGGGTTCGATGCCCACGACGGTCGCGAGGTCCTCCACGTACGCCGGTTCGTCGCCGAGCGCGTCGGGTACGCGCAGTCGTGCCGCCGCACGGAGGGCGGCGGCGCACGCCGCCCCGAAGACGAGTTCCCTCAGCCGCATGGACGGCGGTGGGGCGGTGTTCGCGGTCGTCGGCGCGGCGGTGGTTGCGGTCGTCATGTGCCGCATCTCCTGTCTGGTGTTGTCCGGGGCCGGAGCCGTCGCCCGGCCCGTCAGCACAGCCCGGCGGGCTTGGAGACCCGGCAGGTGTTGCCCTGCAAGCTGTTGGTCTTTCCCTTGTCCGCGTTGACGAGGTCCGCCGGTGAGTTGTGCTTCAGCGTGTTGCCGGTGATGCGGTTCCGCTCGCCGGGAACGCCGACCATGCTCTTGAAGAGCACGACACCGCCCGCGTACGGGGAACCGCCCGCGTTGTCGGTGATCACGTTCCGGGTGACCTGGGTGTCCTCGACGCCGCTCAGCACGACTCCGGCGCCCTGGATGGCGGGCAGCCGGCCGGCCGCCGGGCACAGCTTGTTGTTCGCGTGGATGAAGTTGTCGCTCACGGTGAGCGCACCGCCCCGCGGCTTGTTCTCGTCGCCGATGACGAACACCGCCGCGCAGTTCGCGGTGAAGTCGTTGCTCGCGACGGTCAGGTCCCGCACGCGTCGAAGGGTGACGCCGACCCGGTTGTCCTGGAGCCGGTTCCGCGCGATCACCGTGCCCTGGGTGTCCAGGGCCGCCGCCTCGGCGGTGGTGGCGGTGTTGGCGAGGTACAGCCCGGCGTTGCCGCTGCTGCGGGCGGTGTTGTCCAGGAGGGCGCTGTGGGTGGCGTGCTCCTGCCCGATGCCCCACTGCCCGTTCTTGTCGGCGGTCACCTGCCGTACGGTCAGCCCGTCGGTCCACGCCGACCACACCCCGTTCTTGGGGAACCCGGACACGGTCAGCGACTCGATGGTGGTGTCCTCGACCAGGCGGCGGGCCGTGCCCTCGACGCAGATGCCACTGCCGGCCTGCGCACACGCGTTCGATGAGGTCTTGGTGGCCGGTGAGATCACGGTGCCGGCTCCCGTGCCGCGCAGGGTCAGCCCGGACTTCGTGATCCGGACGCTCTCGTGGTACGTACCGGGGGAGAGGAAGATCGTGTCACCGGTCTTCGCGGCGTCCACTGCCTGCTGAATCGATTCCCCCGGACGCACCGTGTGCGCCGCCGGGGCCGCGGCGGTCGCGGCCGCACACCCGACCGCCGACCCGAGGAGTGCCGTGCTGCACACAAGGCGGGCGATGTGGCTTTTCGTCATATTCTTTACGCTATGACCTGATCACCCGCTGAACAGCGGATCGGCCATCCGGCGGCGTGTCCGGGGCCGACGAGCCGCCCGCGGGTCACCCGCGCCCCGCGCGATGTCACCCGTTTGCCCATTTCCCCTGCGAGACGGGCTGCTCGCCAGGCACCGCCCTCGCCGCCCCAACCATACTTATGTACGTGAACTGGGTCATGCGATTGAGGCGTGGGCTCGATCCGGTGGTCGCGTACGTCCGCGCGGCCCCAGGCACCTACGTCTGGCTGACCGTCCTGTTCGTCACCACCATCGCCCTGCACCACATGTCGCCCCACTTCGAGGAGCGCTTTCTGCGGCAGCGTTCCACCAACATCCATGAGCTGTCCGCCGACCCCGTACGGGTGTTCATCACCAGCGCCATGTGGATAGACGGAGGGCGCTGGCTGCCCTACGCCGCGCTCTACACGGTCTTCCACGCCCAGGCGGAGCACTGGCTGGGCACCGTGCGCTGGCTCGCGGTGTGCGTGGCCGCGCATGTGCTGGCGACGCTGGCCAGCGAGGGAGTGCTGCTGCGGGCGATACAGCGGGGCGCGGTGCCCCACTCGGCGGTCAACACGCTGGACGTCGGCGTGAGTTATGCCCTGGCCGGGGCGATCGCGGTGCTCACGTACCGGATCGCCGTCCCCTGGCGCTATGCCTATCTGGCGTTCGTCCTGGTCGTCTATACCCTTCCCCTCGCCTCCGCGCCCACCTTCACCGACTTCGGGCACCTCATCTCGGTGCTGATCGGACTCGCGTGCTACCCGCTGACCCTGGGCCGCGGAAAACCATGGAATCCGAAGGAGACATTGGTGGCCCTCAAGGGCTAACGTCCCGCGCATGAGCAGCGCAGCTAGCAGCGCCGTCAACGGCGGAGTCTCCTTCTGGTACGCCGACGACGGCCTCCCCGCCCAGCGGGAGCCGCTCCCCGGGGACGCGTCCGCCGATGTCGTCATCGTCGGCGGCGGCTACACCGGTCTGTGGACCGCGTACTACCTGAAGAAGGCGGCGCCCTTCCTGCGGATCACCGTGCTGGAGCAGAAGTTCTGCGGCTACGGCGCCTCCGGGCGCAACGGAGGCTGGCTCTACAACGGTGTCGCGGGCCGCGACCGGTACGCCAAGCTGCACGGCCACCAGGCCGCCGTCCGGCTCCAGACGGCGATGAACGAGACCGTCGCCGAGGTCGTACGGGTCACCCAGGACGAGGGCATCAAGGCCGACGTGCACGTCGGCGGTGTCCTGGAGGTCGCCTACACCCCGGCGCAGCTCGCCAGGCTGAAGGCGTTCCACGAGCACGAACTGTCGTACGGCGAGAAGGACCGAGAACTGTACGGCGCCCGGGAGACCGCGCGGCGCGTCCGGGTCGCGGACGTGGTCGGCTCGACCTGGACCCCGCACGGGGCCAGGCTGCACCCGGTCAAACTGGTCAAGGGCCTCGCCGCGGCCGTCGAGGCGCTCGGGGTGACGATCCACGAGCTGACCCCGGTCACCGAGATCCGCCCCAAGCACGCGGTGACGCCGTACGGCACGGTCCGGGCGCCCTACGTCCTGCGCTGCACCGAGGGCTTCACGGCATCGCTGAAGGGCCAGCGGCGCACCTGGCTCCCCATGAACTCGTCCATGATCGTGACCGAGCCGCTGACCGACGAGCAGTGGGCGGGGGTCGGCTGGGAGGGGTGCGAGACGCTGGGCGACATGGCGCACGCGTACATGTACGCGCAGCGCACCGCCGACGGACGGATCGCGCTCGGCGGCCGGGGCGTCCCCTACCGCTTCGGCTCCCGCACCGACAACGACGGCCGCACCCAGCCCGCGACCATCGAGGCCCTCCACGACATCCTGGTCCGCTTCTTCCCGTCGCTGGCGGGGGTGAAGGTGGCCCACGGCTGGTCCGGTGTGCTCGGGGTGCCCCGCGACTGGTGCGCCACGGTCACCCTGGACCGGTCGACGGGCCTCGGCTGGGCGGGCGGCTACGTCGGCTCGGGCGTCGCCACGGCCAACCTCGCCGCCCGCACGCTGCGCGACCTCGTCCAGCAGGACTCCGGCCAGAGCGGCGCGACCGGGCTGAGCACGCTGCCCTGGGTGAACCACCGGGTGCGCAAGTGGGAGCCGGAGCCGCTGCGCTGGCTGGGCGTCCACGGCATGTACGCCACCTACCGCGCCGCGGACCGCCGCGAACGCACGACACACAGCACCGACTCGTCCCGCCTGGCCCAGCTGGCGGACCGGGTGGCGGGCCGCCATTGACGCCTTGGGCTCGGCACCCGGCCCACGGCACACGGGCCACGGGCACCTCCCCGGAGGGGCCACGTCCCGGCCGCCACGGGCCGAGTCGTTTCCGGCTCAGTCGTCTCCTGCCACCCGTACCCCCATCTCCGCCGCCAGCACGGGCGCCAGGTCGAGCAGCTGGGCGTGGCTGATCACCGCGCCCGACAGCCTGCCCGCCCCGCGGCTGATGTCGAGCTCCGCCGCACGGCGCAGATCCACGTCCACCAGCGTCGCCGCCGTGAGGTCCGCGCCCTTCAGGACGCAGTCCACGAACTCGACCCGCTCCAGCCGGGCACCCCCGAAGTCCGGCTCGACCAGGACGCAGTCCTCGAAGACGACGTCCTTGAGCCTGGCCGTGCGCAGATTCAGATAGTCGATCTTGCCGCCCCGCACCACGACCCGCTCCAGCACCGCGCCGTGCAGCTGCACCCCGCCGAGCCTGGCGTCAACCAGCTCCACATCGCGCAGGCTCGCCTCAGCGAGGTCCGTGCCCACCCCCCGTATGCCGGTGAGCACGGAGTCCAGCACACGCGCCTTCTGCAACTGCGTCTCGTCCAGTGCGCAGCCCGTCAGCGCGCAGTCCATGAAGCGGGCGCCCCCGCCGTCCTGCCCGGCGAAGTCCGCGTCCCTGAACTCCAGCCCGTCGTAGTCCCCGTCGGGCGTCAACTCCCCTTCCGCCCATGCCACCAGTTCCGGCAGCCGCACCTCGGGCCGCCGCGCCGCCTTCACCGCCCGGTTGTTCCGATCGTTCCGCGCCATGTCCCCATGCTGCACCTCACCACTGACAACGACCCCGGCGGACCCGTCCGGCATCCGGGTCGGGCACCGCGCGCCGGTTGCCATGGTTCCGCCATGGCGCCCTCCTCCGCCCTGCGATGCACGGCACCAGAGCCCGCTCCCCGATCCGGCCCGATCCGAACGAAAGACCCTAACCGCCGATGATTCCCCGGAAGGCCTCGATCCTGTGGCGGCGCATGGTCAGGAACGCGAGCCAGGAGCCGTCCGCGAAGTGAAGGCGGAAGCGGGCCATCAGCTGGAGGCGCGGGCGGCGCTCGACGCGGACGGCCCAGGTGCGGGGGATCTCCCAGACGGGGGTGCCGTTCAAGTGGTGCACGAGCCCGACGCGCTGGTCGGTGACGCGCATCAGCAGCGCGCCCGAGGTGCGCGGCATGCCCGACGCGACGCTGCCGGGCCCACCGGACTCGGCGCCGATGCTGCGCACCATCTCCTGGCCGAGATCTCCGCCGAGATAGCCCATCTTGAGGCTCTTGGCGCCCTTGGCCGGCACCACGATGCCGTAGGCGAGGAGTTGTTCGCCGGGCGCCAACTGGCTCAGAGCGGACTGCTGCTGACGGGACATCTGTTCGGGCATGGGCATGACCCTATGGCAGGTGCGCATCCGTCCGGCACATGGGCCCCTCGTCCCGGCGCACCTACCGGACCCTCGGAAAACGGGACTGGAGCGTCCAGATCGCCGGGTTCTCACCGAGATCCTCATGCAGATCCACGAGGTCGGCGATCAGATCGTGCAGAAAGTCACGGGACTCACGGCGCAGTTCGGTGTGGGAGAAGGACAGCGGCGGCTCGCTCGCGGGCAGCCACTCCCCCTCGATGTCCACCCAGCCGAAACGGCGCTCGAAGAGCATGCGGTCGGTGGACTCGGTGAAGTCCAGTTCCGCGTGCTGCGGCCGGGCGGCGCGGCTGCCGAGCGGGTCGCGGTCGAGGTGCTCCACGATGTCGCACAGCGCCCACGCGAAGTCGAGCACGGGCACCCATCCCCAGGCTGTGGACAACTCCCGGTCCGCCTTGGTGTCGGCGAGGTAGACGTCCCCGCAGAACAGGTCGTGCCGCAGCGCGTGGACGTCCGCGCGGCGGTAGTCGGTCTGCGGGGGGTCGGGGAAGCGGTTGGAGAGGGCGTAGCCGATGTCGAGCACGGGGCGATGGTGTCACGCCCCGGCCGTACCCACCCTCGTGGGCCGCCCCATAAGATCGCGGTCGTGTCCCGATCCGTACGCCTTGTCCCGGCCCTTGCCCCGCTGCTCACGCTGGCCCTCGCACTCACCGCGTGCGGCGGCGGTGTGCACGGCACCCCCGGCAGCTCCGGCGTGCGCGACCCCTACTTCCCGAAGCTCGGCAACGGCGGATACGACGTCACCCACTACGACCTCACCCTCGCCTACGACCCGGACCGCCACCACCTCACCGGCACCGCCGTGATCACGGCCCGCGCGACCCAGGACCTCTCCGCGTTCGACCTGGACCTCGAGGGGCTGGACGTCTCCGACGTCATGGTCGAGGGACGCACCGCCCGCTGGAACCGCGCCGGTCAGGAGCTGACCGTGCGCCCGGCCCGGGACCTCGCCAAGGGCGCGACGTTCAGTACGACGGTGCGCTATTCGGGCACGCCGGAGACGATCACCGATCCGGACGGCTCGAAGGAGGGCTGGCTGAGAACGGAGGACGGAGCGCTGGCGCTCGGGGAGCCGGCCGGGTCCATGGCGTGGTTCCCCGGCAACCACCACCCTTCCGACAAGGCGGCGTACGACCTCGCGATCACCGTCCCCAAGGGCCTCGAGGCCATCTCCAACGGGGAGCTGACGCATCAGTCGACCGGGGGCGGCCGGACCACGTACACCTGGCACACGGCCGAGCCGATGGCGAGCTACCTCGCCGTGCTCGCGATCGGCCCGTACCAGGTCACCAGCTCCACCCTGAAGACCGGCCTGCATGTCTACACCGCCGTCGACCCGGACCAGGCGGAGGCCGGCCGCACGGCGCTGGCGAAGCTGCCGGAGGTCCTGGACTGGGAACAGCGGAAGTTCGGCCCGTACCCCTTCTCCTCCGCCGGCGCGATCGTCAACCGGCCCCACGACTCCGGCTACGCCCTGGAGACACAGACCCGCCCGGTCTTCCCCGGCGCCCCCGACACCCTGACCATGGTCCACGAGCTGGCCCACGAGTGGTACGGCGACTCCGTCACCCCGAAGAGCTGGCGGGACATGTGGCTCAACGAGGGCTTCGCGACCTACGCGGAGTGGCTGTGGGAGGAGGACCACGGAGGCGACACGGCCCAGCAGACCTTCGACGCGCTCTACAAGGGCGACTACTACGACGATCCCGACCAGAGCAAGGCGGTCTGGGCGTTCCCGCCCGCGAAGCCGCCGAACGCCGAGCAGATCTCCGCCAACCCCGTGTACGCACGTGGCGCGATGGTCCTGCACAAGATCCGCCAGACCATCGGCGATCGTGCCTTCTTCGCCTTCATCCAGGCCTGGGCGGCCGACCATCGCCACGGCAACGCGGACACCGCCGACTTCACGGCTTACGTCGAGAAGAAGGAACCGGGCCACGACTTCAGCGAGATATGGCGCGACTGGCTGTACGGGGACGGCAGACCGGCCCACGAGTAGTCCCGTGGCCTGCGGCACGGTGGCGGCATGTCGGCCGGTGGCGCGCTCTGGGCCACCGACACCTGCCGCAAAGGCCCTAGCCGAGCGCTTTGCGCAGCACCGTGCAGGGGCGGCCCTTCTGGAGGTCGGGGCGGCGGGCGATCGGTTCGTAGCCGAGTGCCGTCCAGAAGGCGAGGCCCCGGGTGTTGTCGTCCAGTACCGCCAGGCGTACGGCTGTGCGGCCCGCGGTGCGGAAGCGGTCCTCGACCAGGGCGGCAAACCGGTGGCCGTATCCCTGGCGTTGCAGGCCCGCGTCCACCATCAGCAGGCCGATCCAGGGGTCCGGGTCGGCCGGGTCGGGGTGATGGGCCAGGGTGATCGCCACCCCCACGAGGCGTCCCCCGCTGCGGGCGAGCAGGACTTCCGTGTCCGGGTGCGCCAGTTCCCCGGCCAGGGCGGTCGCCACCTGCTCCGTACCGATGCCGTCCGGGTCCGGGAAGTCGCCGCTGAGGGCGTGGAAGTCACGGTTGGAGACGTAGAGCGCGGTGAGTTCGGTGAGCAGCGGACCGGGGATGTCGTGGTCGGTGGAGAGCGGGAGCGGGGCGAGGATCACGGGCCTCAACGTATCGCGGCCGGAGCCCTGAGCAGTGAGGATGCCCGGGCACAGGGCCGCCGAGCCCGCGCCCTCAGCGTCGGCAGAAGGGAAGCGCGGCGTAGCCGTGGGCGGGATCGAACACCGTGGCGAGCGGCAGAACTCCGCCGGGTACGGCGAGGGGGGTCGGCTTCCGAACGATCCGACCCCCTGTGCGCCGCGTGTCCTGCCCGTTCGCCGGATCAGGCGCTGTCCGCGGGACTGCGTCAGACGTTGACGCCGAAGTCCTGGGCGATGCCGACCAGGCCCGAGGCGTAGCCCTGGCCCACCGCGCGGAACTTCCACTCGGCGCCGTTGCGGTACAGCTCGCCGAAGACCATGGCCGTCTCGGTGGCCGCGTCCTCCGACAGGTCGTAGCGGGCGATCTCCGCGCCACCGGCCTGGTTGACGATGCGGATGTAGGCGTTGCGGACCTGGCCGAAGTTCTGCGAGCGGCTCTCGGCGTCGTAGATGGACACCGGGAAGACGATCTTGTCGATGTCGGCCGGGAGCGCGGCCAGGTTGACGTTGATCGCCTCGTCGTCGCCCGCGCCCTCGCCCGTGCGGTTGTCACCGGTGTGGACGATCGCGCTGTCCGGCGTCTGCTTGTTGTTGAAGAAGACGAAGTGCTGGTCGGAGTAGACCTTGCCCTGGGTGTTGACCGCGATCGCGGACGCGTCGAGGTCGAAGTCCGTGCCGGTGGTGGTGCGGACGTCCCAGCCGAGGCCCACGGTGACGGCGGTCAGGCCCGGAGCTTCCTTGGTGAGCGAGACGTTGCCGCCCTTGGACAGGCTTACAGCCATTGTCGGGAGTCCCTTCCCTTGTTCGCGTACACGGTGCGATTCCTGTGCGCTCCGTACGGCACGAAGCTACAGCCACCCGTATGAACGCCAAGAGGGGTGTCGTTGGTTCCCTGCCTCTTTACGTTCTTTACCCGTCCTCGGCGGCGGCCCCGCGGCGGTGATATTCGGGTGACGCGGGGCGGACGGGCGCGCGACCATGGAGGCATGTCCGGTCCTTACGTCATTCGCGGCTCCGTCTCGCTTCCCGAGGCCGAGCTCCTGTGGCGTTTCTCCAGGTCGTCAGGGCCGGGCGGGCAGCACGTCAACACCAGCGACACCCAGGTCGAGTTGCGGTTCGACCTGGCGCGGACCGAGGCGCTGCCCCCGGTGTGGAAGCAGCGGGCTCTGGAGCGCCTGGCGGCACGGCTGACCGACGGGGTGGTCACCGTGCGGGCCTCCGAGCACCGGTCGCAGTGGCGCAACCGTGAGGCCGCCGCGGTGCGCCTCGCCGCACTGCTGGCCAAGGCGACCGCGCCGCCGCCCAGGCCGCGCAAGCCGACCCGCATCCCCCGGGGGCTCAACGAGCGCAGGCTGCGCGAGAAGAAGCAGCGGTCGGAAACGAAGCGGAACCGGTCCGGGCGGGACTGGGGTTAGTCTCCCGGCCGCCGGTTCGGTGGATGCCCGCCGGGACGCTGCCTGATCGGGTGTATTTCCCTGAATTGGCATCGGTGACACTTTGCCCGCCCTGCGTGAGACGCGAAGGAGAGGGACAGTCAATTCCTTCCGGCCTTCAGGAATTTCTCGCGGCACTAGGGTCTTTCGTTTGGATCAGGCCGGATCAGGGCGCGGTGCCAGGGCCCGCGAGCCCGGCCTGATCCAAACGAGAGGCCCTAGCTCAGATGCCGGTACCGCCCCCGGAAGTACATCAGTGGTCCGCCTTCCGCGCTCGGCACCCCGGCCTTGAGCACCCTGCCGATGACCAGAGTGTGATCTCCGGCCGGCACCCGCTGTTCCGTGCGGCACTCCAGGGTCGCCAGTGCGCCGCCGACCAGCGGGGCGCCGGAGACCTCGCCGTGGCTGTGCGCGATGTCCTCGAACAGGAGCCGGTCGCTGATGCGCCCCTTCATCGCGAACCGGCCCGCGATGTGCCGCTGGCTCTCCGCGAGCACGGAGACGGCCCACAGGGGCTGCTCGGCGAGCAGGTCGTCCATGCGGGAGCCCTCGCGCAGGCTGACCAGCACCAGGGGTGGGTCCAGGGACACCGACAGGAAGGCGGTCGCCGTCATGCCCACGTCCTCGCCCTGCGGCCCCTCGGGATCCAGCGCGGGCTCGTGCACGGTCACCAGGACCACGCCGGCCGCCAGCCGGGACATGGCGGCGCGGAACTCGTCGTTGCTCACACCCTCAGCATGCCCGGAGGCGGGCGAGGCGGCCGGTATGGGCGGGGCGGAGGAAGTCTTCAGCACGTCAGGAACGCTAGTCGGCGCCCCTGGGCCCGCACATCGGCCCCGCGCCCGAACCGGGGCCTAGGACCAGCGGCGGAGGCCGTACGGGATCCCGAGGGGTCCCAGGTGGCGCCCGGGAGGCACCACACGGGCACCCGGGGCACCCCCGGAGGTACTTCGTCCGGTAGTTCGCCGTAAGCTCAACGCACCCCGGCCGGGGCCCGGTTGGCGCGTAAGATCGAGGAGCGCGTAAGCGGTCGTAAGTGATCGTGGGCGATCATAGGTGATCGGGGGGTGATCGCAGGATCTATGCGGATCCTCAAAATGCATGCGCTAAACGCACAGAGAAATCACGGATTCCCTACTCAATTGTTCACGTTCCGATGTGACTTGAGTCACAGGTGCCTTATTTTGTTGACCCTGTGTACCTAGTGAGCAGCGCGCTGTGATTCAGTGGCGGGGACGCTGCACGACGCTACCCATGGAGTACGCCGAGTAGCGCGCCGGGGGAAACGGGGAGCCGTGGTACGCCGACGCATCCCTGAGTTGCCGCGAGATCTCGAGGGGAGGGCGAATGGAGACCGAGTCGGAGCCGTATGTCCGCCTTGCGACCCTGCGGCAGCTGCACCGGGTCATGGCGGACATGAACACCGCCCGCAGCCTGGCGGACACGCTGCAGAACGTCGCGGACGGCATCGTGAGCGGCCTCGGCTACGAGATGGCGGCCGTCAACCTCGTGCGCCCGGACGGCGACCTCGTCGTCGCCGCCCTCGCCGGGAACTCCGCGGCCGAGGCGCTCATCACCGGCCGAGTCGGCTCCCGCCTCTCCTGGGAACGCCGGCTGAGCATGGGCGAGACCTGGGGCGATCTGCGGTTCATACCGCACACCGAGGGCTGGGTCCTCGACGACGACGATGTGCCGCAGTGGCACACCGACGGCCCGGAGCCCCGCTTCGAGGACGAGTGGCACCCCGCCGACCGCCTTTTCGCGCCCATGTACACACCGGGTGTCCAGGGCGGGCCCGGCGAGCTCATCGGCGTCATCTCCGTGGACCGGCCGCGCAACGGGCGGCTGCCCGGCGCCTGGGGCCGCGAGGCGCTCCAGATGTACGCGTTCCAGGCGGCCATCGCCATCAGCAACGCCCGGCTGCGGGCCAACATGCAGCGGGCCCTGGTCCGGCTGGAGCGCGAGCAGCAGGCCCTGCGCGCCAGTGAGGAATCCTTCCGGCAGGCCTTCGAGTACGCCCCCTCCGGCATGGCCATCGCCGAGATGGGCGGCGACCAGCACGGACGGATCCTGCGCACCAACGACGCGCTGTGCCGCCTGCTGGGCCGCCCCTCCTCCGCGATGCGCCGCTACTCGTTCTCCGACCTCGTCCACCCCGAGGACATCGGCACGCTCCTGCGCACCTCCGCCGAGGGCGGGCGGGCGGAACTGAGGCTCGGGCGCAGGGACGGCACGTACGTCTGGGTGTCCCTGCGCAACTCCGTCGTCGCCGACGCCGCCGACGGGCCCCGCTTTCTGCTCACCCACGTCGAGGACATCGAGGACCGCAAGCGCCGCGAGCTCCAGCTCGCCCACCGCGCCTCCCATGACTCGCTCACCGGCCTGCCCAACTCGGCCGAACTGCGCTCCCGCCTGTCCGCCCGCATCTGCCAGCGCCCGCACTCCCTGCCGCCGGGCGCGGCGGACTCCATGGACTCCTACGGGGGATACGGAGGATTCGAGACCGGCCACCCGGCGGCTCTCGACCTTGCCGGTCACGGTTTCGACTTCCACTCGGGCCCGGAGCCGTACGACACCTTCGACCACCATGTGCACACCGCCACTCCCGACGACGTCACCGACGACGGCACCAAGGGGCTCGCGGTGCTCTTCTGCGACCTCGACGGCTTCAAGTCGATCAACGACCGCTTCGGGCACAACGCGGGCGACGCGGTCCTGATCGAGGTCGCCGGGCGGCTCACCCGGGGGGTGCGGGACGGGGACACCGTCGCCCGGCTCGGCGGTGACGAGTTCGTCGTGCTCGCCGACGGGCTCGCCAAGGCCGACGCCCAGGACCTCGCGGTCCGCCTGCGCAACGAGATCATCCAGCCGATCCGCCTCGACGGGCGCGCCATGCGGGTGGGCGCCAGCTTCGGCATCAGCTGGGCGCACTGCGGTATGACCGCGGACGAGGTGCTGAAGTCCGCCGACGAGCGGATGTACGTAGAGAAACGATCTCGTCCCAAACAGCATCGGCGCGCGGGATAGCGGCAGGTCAACCGTCAGGTCAATGTATAGGTGATGGGGAGAACGCCTGTTTGGACCTCCAGGAGCGGGTAGGCTCGCCATTCAGCCATGTACGTATCTTGACCCGCACCTGCTGAGGAGACCTAGGGATGACGCCCGGCGACAACGGCGCGAGCACGCCCGAGGACGACGACCCGTTCGGCTACCTCTACGCCGACGGTCAGGCCAACGGCGCCCAGCCGCCCACCGGCGGCTACGGCTACCCGGGCTCCGTCAACAGAGTGCGCGCGGTGGGCCAGCGCCAGTACGGCCAGCAGCAGGTCCAGGGCCAGCCGGGGACCCAGACGGCCGCCTACGGCCAGGTGCCCCAGCAGCAAGCGCCCTACGGCCAGGCGTACGGCCAGCCGAACGCGCACTACGCCGCGCCCGAGACCATGCCCGGCGGCGGTGCCCCGACCCGCCAGACCCCGGGCGCGGGCCAGGACGGCCCCGGCCGCCGTGGACCCAACACCAAGGGGCTGCTGATCGGCGCCGTCGCGGTGGTCGCCGCGGTCGTGATCGGCATCAGCATCGCGATGATCAACGGCGGCTCCGGCGACAGCAAGGGCCACGACAAGGCGGGTCCCGGCCCGACGAGCGTGCAGAGCAGCTCCCCGAGCCAGTCGGCGAGCAGTGGCGCCACTCCCGCGGGTCTGCCGAAGATCGACGCGAAGGCGTTGCGCATCGAGGGCGGTGCCACTTTGGCCTCGGACGTGAAGGGGGCCAACGCGGACGGCGGGATCTACGTGGCCGGCTTCAATCAGGTCGGCGCCAAGGTCACCTGGACGATCAGCAACATCGAGACCGGGGGCACGTACCGGCTGAATGTGCGCTACGGCATCCCCGGCGTGGACGCCAACGCGACGCTGGTGGTCGACGGGAAGGCCAACTCCCAGCCGCTGAAAATGAACAACTTCGCCCGCTCTCCGCAGGGCGATTGGGAGAAGGGCTGGCAGACCACCTGGGCCAACGTCCAGCTGACCAAGGGCACGAACACCATCCAGCTCGTGTGCAACCCGGGCAATCAATGCAATGCGAACATCGACCAGTTGTACCTTCAGAACGGCTGAGTCCGGCCGCATATCTCGTTGATCACTGACGGGGGATCAACCAAACTGGACTGCGACCACCGAATGACCAAAACGGGAGCAGTTCACACATGAAGAAACGTCTCTTAGGGGTAGTCGGAGCAGCGGCCTTGCTGACAGCCCTGCCACTCACCGCGCAGCCGGCCTCCGCCTCGTCCACCTGTGCGACGGGGGCAGTTTGCGAGTGGAACGGATCGAACTTCGGGGGAGCGAAGTACGTCCTCAACCGTCCGACGCCCGGGTGCTACCCGTTCGGCGGTCGCACGGTCTCCAACCAGAGCACGCACCGCATCACGCTGTACAGGCAGCCGTCCTGCCTCGGCGACCACTTCGACCTCAAGCCGGGGCACTACACCTCGAACGCGCCCTGGCCTGTTGCGGCTGTCGGGGTCTGGGGCCCATGACCTGAGCGGGTCGAACAACGTGCAGCGGGTCGTGGCGACGAGAACCGGCCATGACCCGCTTGCCGTTCACGCCGCGCTGGCCTCGCCCGTCACCGCCACGCTCCCCAGCAGCTCCTCGTAGTCCTTCCGGTCGAACTCGCCCGCCACCGGCGCCAGTACGGTCGCCGCGGACAGGGCGGCGGCGCGGGCCAGGCGGTCCGGCCACGGGAGTTGTTCCACGAGGCCCGACAGAAGGCCCGCCACCACCGAGTCGCCGGCGCCGGTCGGGTTCCCGCGCATCCGTGCCGGGGGCGTGGTGCGCCAGCGGCCCTCCGCGGTGACCGCGAGGAGGCCTTGCGCACCCAGGGAGGCGACCACCGCGTGGGCGCCGCGCCGCCGGGCGTCCCGGGTGGCCCGCAACGGCTCGTGGGAGCCGGTGAGTTCGGCCAGTTCCTCGGCGTTCGGCTTGACGATGTCGGGGCGGGCGGCGACTCCACGGCGCAGCGGCTCCCCGCTCGTGTCGAGCAGCACGGGAACGTCCATCGCGTGTGCGGTGCGCACGAGTTGGGCATACGCGCCCACCGGGACCCCCGGGGGCAGGCTGCCGCACAGGGCGACCGCCGAGGCCGAGGACAGCAGATCCCCGTACAACGAAACGAAGGCCGACCACTCGGCGGGTGCTATCACCGGGCCCGGCTCGTTGAGCTGCGTGGTGTCGCCGGTCGTGCCGTCCACGACCGCGATGGTGCGCCGGGTGGCGCCCTCGACCGGGACCAGCGCGTCCACCAGGCCGGGTGTGCCCGCGAGCTGCTCCCGCAGACAGCGGCCCGTCGCCCCGCCCGCGAAACCCGTCGCCGTCACCTCATGGCCGAGCGCGGCGAGCACCCGGGCCACGTTCAGCCCCTTGCCGCCGGGCCGTTCGGTCACCTCGGACACCCGGTGCGAGGCGCCCGGCCTCAGGGCCGGAACACGGTAGGTCATGTCGAGAGCGGTGTTCAGCGTGACCGTCAGGATCACCCGGGACCTCCCTCGAAAGTGTGCGGAGGCCCGATCATGCCAAACGGAACGGTGGTCGGCCCAGTCCCCCGGACCGACCGCTGTATGTCAGGCCTTATGCAAGAACGTACGCCAGGCCACACACCAACAAGTGGATGAATCAGTCCAGTTGTGGAGCAACAACCCATTCGCCGCGCCGCATCACGCCCTTGAGGGCGAAGTCGGCGTCCAGCAGGACCAGGTCGGCGTCCTTGCCGGGCTCCAGGGAGCCCACCCGGTCGTAGACACCCAGCAGCTTCGCCGGATTGGCCGAGATGGCGGTGACGACGTCCCGCACGGGCAGCCGGTCGACGGTGACCGCACGCCGGAAAGCGCGGTCCAGGGTCAGCGTCGAGCCGGCGATCGAACCGCCCTCCACCAGGCGCGCCACGCCGTCGGTCACCTCCACCTCCAGCGGGCCGAGCATGTACCGCCCGTCGCCGGTGCCCGCCGCGTCCATCGCGTCCGTGATGAGCGCGACCCGCCCGGCGCCCGCGTGATGGAACGCCAACTGGAGTGCGGCCGGGTGCAGATGGGTTCCGTCGTCGATCAGTTCGACCGTGACCCGCTCGTCCTCCAGCAGGGCGGCGATGGGGCCGGGCGCGCGATGAGCGAGCTGTGGCATCGCGTTGAAGAGGTGGGTGGCGACCGTGGCGCCCGCTTCGATGGCGGCGGCCGTCTGCTCGTACGTCGCGTCCGTGTGCCCGATCGCCGCGATCACGCCGTGGTCGGCGAGCAGGCGCACCGAGTCGGTGCCGCCGGGCAGTTCGGCGGCGAGCGTGACCATCCGGGCCTGGCCGCGTGCCGCGTCGATCAGCTTGCGGACCTCCGCGGGATCCGGGTCGCGCAGCAGTTCCTCGGAGTGGGCGCCCTTGCGGCACGGTGAGATGAAGGGCCCCTCGAAGTGGACGCCGGCGATGTCGCCCTGCTCGGCCAGCTCGGACAGCAGTCCGGCCTGCCGGGCCAGGACGTCCATGTCGTCGGTGACGGTCGAGGCGACGAGGGTGGTGGTGCCGTGCAGACGGTGGGTGCGTACGGCGGTCAGGGCGGCCTCGGCCGTGCCGGAGAAGGACGCGCCGCCGCCGCCGTGGTTGTGGAGGTCGACGAAGCCGGGGACCAGCCAGTGGCCCCGTACATCGAAGGTCTCCGCATCCGGGGCGCGGGCGCCCGCTGAACGGGGCGTGCCGGAGTCCTTGGGCGAGGGCGCGGCGATCCGTGTGCCCTCCACGACGACGCTGCCGCCGTCCACGATCCCGGTGGGCAGCACCACCCGGGCACCGGCGAGAACCTTGCTGGGGGCCATCAGGTGGTTACCTCCGAGGTGTCGGTGGTGCCGGGGTCGGTGGTGCCGGGTTCGGCGGAGTGGTGGTCGATGGTGTCGCGGTCGGTTCCGGTGGATTCGAGGAGGTCCCAGGCGAGGAGTCCCGCGCCCAGGCATCCGGCGGTGTCACCCAGCGCCGCGGGCACGATCTCGGGCGGCTTCTGGAAGGTCAGCCGCCGCCGGACGGCGTCCCGCAGCGGTGTGAACAAGGTTTCCCCGGCCTCGGCGAGCCCGCCACCGATGATCAGCGCCCGCGGGTCCAGCAGGGTGAGCGCGGTGACCAGTCCGTCGGCCAGTGCGTCCACGGCCTCCTGCCAGACCCGTACGGCGTCCGGGTCGCCCGCTGCCACGGCCTTCGCGCAGTCCGCCGCGTCCGCGCCCGGGCTACCGGACGCCTCGGCCCATGCCTCGCTCACCGCCGCCGCGGAGGCGTACCGCTCCAGACAGCCGCGCTGACCGCACGGACACGGCGCCCCGCCCGGCCGCACGACGACATGGCCGATCTCGCCCGCGGTGCCGTGCGCCCCGGCCTCCACGCGGCCCTCGATGCCGATGGCGCCCGCGATACCGGTGCCCAGGGGCACGAACAGGAACCGGTCCGTTCCCCGGCCCGCGCCGACGCGGCCCTCGGCGAGCCCTCCGGTGCGCACATCGTGCCCCAGTGCGACGGGCGCGCCGTCGAGGCGGCGGCTGAGCAGGTCGCGCAGGGGCACGTCACGCCAGCCGAGGTTGGCCGAGTAGGCGGCGATACCGCGCTCGGCGTCGACCACGCCGGGGACGGCGACCCCGGCGGCGGCCGCGCCCTCTCCGAGGTGCCGTTCGCCGTGGGCGCGCAGTTCGGCGGCGAAGCCGAGGACCGACTCCACCACGGCGTCGGGACCGCGCTCGCGCCCGGTGGCCCGGCGCGCCTGGTGCAGCAGCTCGCCCCCGGCCCCTACCAGGGCGGCCTTCATCCCTGTGCCGCCCACGTCGAGGGCGATGACATGTTTCACGGAGACAGTGTGAAGCCTGGACCTGGAAGAGGTCTAGTCCACTTCCGTGGTGTAGACCTTATGTCGATGTTGAACTCGGCGAGACGGCAAGGTTGGTCGCAGGCGGTGCAGCGGTGCAGGACACGTCGGACGGTATGGCGGGACGGTCTCATCGCGGGGGTGTCCGCACTGGGAATGACGGGAGCCCTGGCCGGCTGCGGAGGCCCGGGCTCCGCCTCCGGTGATGTGACCCTGCGGCTGGTGGCCGCGGACTACGGGGACTCCCCGGCCAACAGCTCCAAGAAGTACTGGGACCAGGTGGTCCAGGGGTTCGAGGCAGGGCACCCGGGGATCAAGGTCGATGTCAGCGTCTACTCCTGGAAGGACGTCGACCGCGAGGTCAAGGAGATGGTCGCCGCGGGCCGGGCACCGGACATGGCGCAGATCGGGGCGTACGCGGACTACGCGGCGGCGGGGAAGCTCTACGAGGCCGGTGACGTGCTCTCCATCCCCGCGCAGGCGGACTTCGCCGGGAAGCTGAGCGACGCGGGGGAAGTGAACAACGTGCAGTACGGCATGCCGTTCGCGGCGTCCACGCGGCTGCTCTTCTACAACAAGACGCTGTTCTCCCGGGCGGCCATCAAGCCGCCGACGACCTGGAGCGAGCTGGCATCGGACGCGCAGGCGCTGAAGGCCAAGGGCGTGAAGTTCCCGTTCGCGCTGCCGCTGGGTCCCGAGGAGGCGCAGGCGGAGACGATGCAGTGGCTGCTCGCCGGAGACCGCGGCGGCAGCGGCGGCGGCAGCTACGGCTATCTCGACGGCTCCGGCTCGTACGACATCGACTCCACGCGGAACGTGGCCACCTTCACCTGGCTGAAGGACGACCTGGTGGCAAAGGGGCTGACGGGTCCGGTGGCACCGGCGCGGCTGAACCGCGCCGACGCCTTCGCCGCCTTCACCCGGGGCGAGGTCGGCATGCTGAACGGGCACCCCTCGCTCATGAAGACGGCGAAGGCGAAGGGCGTGGACTTCGGCATGGTGCCGCTGCCCGGCGAGAACGGCCCGGCGAAGTCCACGATGGGCGTGACCGACTGGATGATGGCGTTCAGGCGGGGCGGCCACAAGGAACAGATCCGCGACTTCCTCGACTACGCGTACAGCGAGAAGAACGTGCTCGCGTTCTCGCGCGAGTACGACCTGCTGCCGGTGACGGACTCGGCCCAGCAGACGATGTCGGGATCCTCCCAGGACGCGGATCTCCGGCCGTTCCTCCAGGAACTGCCGGCCTCGGAGCTGTACCCGGTGGGCAAGAGGTCGTGGGCGGGCGTGAGCGCCGAGATCAAGAAGCGGATCGGCCAGGCCGTCAGCCCCGACGCCGGCCCGGGGGCGGTCCTGGGCCAGTTGCAGCGGGCGGCCGTGACGGCGGACAACACCGCGGGGCAGTGAGGGACGCCTGAAGGCAGGGGCCGGCCCGGGCGGCCGGTGTCGGTCCCCCGGGCTACCGTGCCCCCATGGAAGAACTCACGCCTCGTGAAGAGGCCGTCCTCGCTCTGGAGGGGCGCAGTTTTCCCGGTCCGGGTGTCAAGGAGCGGGCGATACGTGAGCAGCTCGGCCTCGCCCCCGTCCGGTACTACCAGCTGCTCAACGCCCTCCTCGACGATCCGAGAGCCCTCGCGCACGCCCCGGTCACCGTCAACCGGCTGCGGCGCGTCCGCGACTCCCGCCGCGCCGAGCGCTGAGAGCCGAGCGCGCGCGGCAGGGGTAGGCCCGCCCTCCCGTGGATAGGGTCGTCGTATGGGCAGCCATACGGAACCCGAATCCATGGACTCCTTGCCGACGCCCGCCACAGCGGCCGGGCGTGACGGTCTCGACGCCATCCTCGCGCGGCCCGGTCGGGCCGTCCTCGCCTTCGACTTCGACGGGACGCTCGCCCCGATCGTCCCCGACCCCGACCAGGCCCGCGCCCACCCCGACACGGTCCCCGCCCTCGCCGCGATCGCCCCGCGGGTCGCCTCCGTCGCGGTCGTCACCGGCCGCCCCGCCGGTGTGGCCGTCCGCCACGGCGGCTTCGCGGGCGTGGCCGGGCTGGAGCATCTCGTGGTCCTCGGCCACTACGGCGCCGAACGCTGGAACGCCCGCTCCGGCACCGTCGACGCCCCCGCCCCGCACCCCGGGGTCGCCGCCGTCCGCGCCGAGCTCCCCGGCCTCCTCGACCGGATCGGCTCCTGGAAGGGGACATGGATCGAGGAGAAGGGGCGCTCCGTCGCCGTACACACCCGCCGCGCCGACGACCCGGAGGCCGCCTTCGAGGCCCTGCGCGAACCCCTCGCCGGCCTGGCGACCCGGCACGGTCTGATCGTCGAACCGGGCCGCCTGGTGCTGGAGCTTCGCCCGCCGGGCATGGACAAGGGTGTCGCCCTGATTGAGTACGTCCGTGAGACCGGCGCCGGAGCCGTCCTGTACGCGGGCGACGACCTCGGCGACCTCCCCGCCTTCGCCGCGGTCGAGGAACTGCGCTCCGACGGTGTACCCGGGCTTCTCGTCTGCAGCGGCAGCGAGGAGGTCACGGAGCTGGCCAAGAGGGCGGATCTGGTCGTGGACGGCCCGGAGGGAGTGGTGCGGCTCCTGAAGGCGCTGGCGCGCCGGGTCGCCGGCGCACCCCGGTGACCGGCCAAGCGTCACCCGGGCGGACAGCCGGAGGTCATGCCCCCAGCGCGTCCAGCTGATCCAGGAACCAGCGGGCCGGGGGAAGCGCCGTGGCCTGCGCGGCCAGCCGCTTCGTACGCTCCGCGCGCTCCTCCGGCCCCATCGACAGCGCCTCGTGCAGCGCCGCCGCCGTGCCCCCGATGTCGTACGGGTTCACGGCGACGGCGTCCTCGCCCAGCTCCTCGAACGCCCCCGCCTCCCGGGACAGCACCAGCGCGCAGCCCTCGTCGGAGACCACCGGCACCTCCTTGGCGACCAGGTTCATCCCGTCCCGGATGGGGTTGACCAGGGCCACGTCGGCCAGCCGGTACGCGGCCAGCGAGCGCGCGAAGTCGTCCTTCACATGCAGCACGACCGGGGTCCACTCCGGCGTGCCGAAGCGGGAGTTGACCTCCTGCGCCACCCGCTGGACCTCCGCCGTGTAGTCGCGGTAGACGGCCAGATCCTGGCGGGAGGGGTAGGCGAAGGCGATGTGGCAGACGCGCTCGCGCCACTCGGGACGCGTATCGAGCAGTTCCTCGTACGCCAGCAGGCCCCGCACGATGTTCTTCGACAGTTCCGTGCGGTCCACCCGCACGATCGTCCTGCGGGCGGTGCCGTCCGGGGCGGAGCCCACCTGTTCGCGCAGCATCGCCATCCGCTCGTCCACGTCCGGCTGGTGCGCCCGCCGCCGCAGGAAGTCGGCGTCCGCTCCGAGCCCATGGACACCGATGCGCGTGCCCGAGGGGATTCCGGGGCCGAGGACGGCATGGCAGCAGTCCGTGAACGCGTCCGCCCAGCGCCGGGTGAGGAACGCCGCCCGGTCCGCTCCCAGGATCCCGCCGAGCACCTGCGCCGCGATGTCGTCGGGCAGCAGACGGAAGTACTCCGGGGGCGCCCATGGCGTGTGCGAGAAATGGCCGATCCGCAGGTCGGGGCGGAGCTCGCGGAGCATCCTGGGCGCCAGGGCGAGGTGGTAGTCCTGGATCAGGACCGCCGCACCCTGCGCCGCCTCCTCGGCCAGGGCCTGCGCGAAGGCGTGGTTGTAGGCCTCGTACGACGCCCACTGGCGGCGGAACTCCGCGTCGAACACCGGCTCGAGCGGAGTCTGGTACAGCATGTGGTGCACGAACCACAGCACGGAGTTGGCGACGCCGTTGTACGCGTCGGAGAACACCGTCGCGTCGATGTCCAGCATCCGCACCCGCTGCCCGCCGGTCGCGTCCTCGGACAGGCGACGGCCGCCGTGCGAGCGCCGTACCGCCTCCCGGTCTGCGTCGCTCAGCGCGGCGCACACCCACACCGCGTCCGCGTCAGGACCGATGGCCGACAGGCCCGAGACCAGCCCGCCGCCGCCCCGTTTGGCATGCAGCACGCCACCCTCGCGCACCTCGTACGAAACCGGGCCGCGATTGGACGCGACCAGCACCTCAGCACCGTGCGTGGAAGCCATAGACCTCAACCTAGCCCGGCCCGGAAACGCTCAAACGTTCTGCGCTGACGAGTGGCCGATCAGGCCACCCTGCGCGCCGCGTACTCCGCTGTCTCCGCCATGGGCGGCCTCTCCTCCGTGTCCACGGAGTACGTCCGCGGCTCGAATCCCTCCTCGCCGCGCTCGAACTGGGTGAGGGCGGGCCGGACCAGATGGCCGCGGGCCAGACGCAACTGCGCGGTGCGGTAGATCGCGGCGGCCATGCGGCCCAGCGCCTGGCTGTCCTGGTGCCGGTGCTTGCGCACGCCGACGTCGACCTGTGCCAGGGCGTCCAGACCCACCAGGTGCAGGGCGTCGACCAGCATGCCGAGCTCGACGCCGTAGCCGACCGGGAAGGGCAGCCGTTCCAGCAGGGAGCGGCGGGCCGCGTACTCGCCGCCGAGCGGCTGGACGAAACCGGCCAGCCGGGGCCAGTGCATGTTGAGCAGCGGCCGGGCCATCAGCTCCGTGACGCGCCCGCCCTGGCCGGCCGTGTCGCCCATCGGCCGGTCGTACATCGCCTTCACCAGGTCCACGCCCGGGTCGGTGAGCAGCGGGCCCACGATCCCGGACACGAAGTCGGACGAGAACTCCCTGAGGTCCGCGTCGATGAAGCACACGATGTCGCCGCCGGTGACGAGCAGAGACCGCCACAGCACCTCTCCCTTGCCGGGGACGGCCGGGATGCGGGGCAGGATGTCGTCGCGGCGGACGACCCTGGCCCCCGCGGCCGCGGCGACCTCGGCGGTGCGGTCGGTCGACCCCGAGTCGACCACGACGAGCTCGTCGACCAGCGGGGCTCGCTCCACGAGGTCGCGGCGTATGACGGTGACGATGTCGCCGACCGTCCGCTCCTCGTTCAGCGCGGGCAGCACGACAGAGACCGACTGCCCCGTCCGCTGCTTGGCGGCGAGGATCCTGGCGAGGGGGCGATCGGCCACGGACCAGGAGCGGGTGGCCAGCCAGCGCTCGACTTCTTCCAGCACGGTCTGCGGCACAGTCAGCGGCTCCTCACGTTGTCTCGCGGTTCGGACGACTATCTCAACCGTCCTGGCCTTCGGTTACAGTCTTGAACAACGCCGATGACCATCGCATATCCGGGGTCGCCGGCGTCCACAACCGCATACCGCTCATCCAGAGGGGCAGAGGGACACGGCCCGATGAAGCCCCGGCAACCCTCCAGCCGGTTTCTCGTCTTTGCAGCTCGCAGCGAGGCTCCCGGCTAGGGAAGGTGCCAAATCCGTCTCACGGCGAGGTGCGTCGTGAGGAAGATGAGGAGAGAGGGCCTCGCCTGACATGGCTGCGCAGACTGTTGCAAGCTTCACGAACTCCGTCGATCTCGGTCCCGCCGCGGCACTTTCCTGTCGCGAGTGCGGCCACCGGGTGCCGCTCGGCCCGGTCTTCGCGTGCGAGGAGTGCTTCGGGCCGCTGGAGATCGCGTACGACTTCTCGGGCTACGACGCCGAGGAGCTGCGCAAGCGGATCGAGGCGGGTCCCGCGAACATCTGGCGCTACGCGCCGCTGCTGCCCGTCCCTGCGGACGTCGCCGGCAAGCCGAACCTGAACCCGGGCTGGACCGAGCTCGTCAAGGCCGACAATCTCGCGCGCGAGCTCGGAGTGACCGGCGGGCTGTGGGTGAAGGACGACTCCGGCAACCCGACGCACTCCTTCAAGGACCGCGTGGTCGCCCAGGCCCTGGAGGCGGCGCGCGCCTTCGGCTTCACCACGCTCTCCTGCTCCTCCACCGGCAATCTCGCGGGCGCGGTCGGCGCGGCGGCGGCCCGCGCCGGCTTCCGCTCCTGCGTCTTCATCCCGCACGACCTGGAGCAGGGCAAGGTCGTCATGGCCGCGGTCTACGGCGGTGAGCTCGTCGGCATCGAAGGCAACTACGACGACGTGAACCGCTTCTGCTCCGAGCTGATCGGCGACCCGGCGGGCGAGGGCTGGGGCTTCGTCAACGTCAACCTCCGCCCGTACTACGCGGAGGGGTCCAAGACCCTGGCGTACGAGATCGCCGAGCAGCTCGGCTGGCGGCTGCCCGACCAGATCGTGGTCCCCATCGCCTCCGGTTCGCAGCTGACGAAGATCGACAAGGGTCTGCGGGAGCTGGTCGCGCTCGGTCTCGTCGAGGACAAGCCGTACAAGATCTTCGGTGCGCAGGCCGAGGGCTGCTCGCCGGTGTCGGCCGCGTTCAAGGCGGGGCATGACGTGGTGAGGCCGCAGAAGCCGGACACCATCGCCAAGTCGCTGGCGATCGGGAACCCGGCGGACGGCCCCTATGTCCTCGACATCGCCCGCCGTACCGGTGGCGCGGTGGAGGATGTGACGGACGCGCAGATCGTGGACGCCATCAAGCTGCTCGCCCGCACCGAGGGCATCTTCGCGGAGACGGCCGGCGGTGTGACGGTCGGCGTGACCCGCAAGCTGATCGAGAACGGTGTGCTCGACCCGGCGAAGTCGACGGTCGTGCTGAACACCGGTGACGGTCTCAAGACCCTGGACGCGGTGGCGGGCACGGGGCTGACCGCCACGATCCGCCCGAACCTCGACTCCTTCCGCGAGGCCGGGCTCGCCTGAGCCGTCCGCTCGCCCACCCCCCGCCAGCCGTACCCCGACCGGAGGCCACACCCCATGAGCGTCACCGTCCGCATCCCCACCATCCTGCGCACCTACACCGGCGGCCAGGCCGAGGTGCCCGCCGAGGGCGCCACCCTCGCCGAGGTCATCGCCGATCTGGAGAAGAACCACACCGGGATCGCCGCCCGCGTCCTGGACGATCAGGGCAAGCTGCGCCGTTTCGTCAACGTGTACGTCAACGACGACGACGTCCGCTTCGAGCAGGGCCTGGAGACCGCCACTCCGGACGGCGTGGGCGTCTCCATCATCCCGGCGGTCGCGGGCGGCTGACGGCGGCGATCGAAGACCGCTCATCCGCGGGAAAATTACCCTCGGTAACGCAGGTAACGGAGAGTTCACCGAATTGCCTCCTCCGCTTGAGAAGTGGAGGGGGCAATTCTGTGTGGTTGAGCGCGATACAGTTGGGGTACCACGCGGGGTTTTCCCTATCGAACACCCTGGCGTCATGCCTTCTCCCCGCCAAGAAGTAGCCAAAGTGTGCGGGATATTTGCGCCGATCACCCCTTTTGCCGGGTCCGACTTGCCCTGAATTTACGTGCATTGTTCGTACATTTCCGATCGGTCGTGCCCGGAATTCTCGTCCGATTGACCTGTTGCAGACGGCAGTTGGACAGATACATTCAGCCGCGGTCGACGCGTTCCGGCGCACGCCCCCAACCGTTTGGGGGGTGAGGTCTGACCCGGATCCGCGAAGTGTGGATCTGTGCAAGGGCCAGTAATAGGGGAGTTAGGCATGGCTCAGGGCACCGTCAAGTGGTTCAACGCGGAGAAGGGGTACGGCTTCATCGCGGTCGACGGTGGTGCGGATGTTTTCGTCCACTACAGCGCGATCCAGATGGACGGTTACCGCACCCTCGAAGAGGGCCAGCGGGTCGAGTTCGAGATCTCGCAGGGTCAGAAGGGGCCGCAGGCGGACATGGTCCGTCTGGCCGGTTGAGTTGCGCGCCGACGACTGAACTGTTCGACGTGTCGAGGGGCTCGTATCCCATAGGGGTGCGAGCCCCTCGGTCTGCCCCGGAGCCTGTGCGGGCGCGTCCGGGGGCCCGTGCGGGCCTGTTCCGGAACCCGTCCGGGGCGGGGTGTCCACGGGCGGTTCGTCAGGGGCGCATCGTCAGGCCCACCTGCGGATCATGCTCCTTTGTTCACCACGCGATCCGCGGTAGCCGCTTGCACTCGGCAGGGGCGAGTGCTAATCATTGGCGTTAGCACTCTGAAGGTGAGAGTGACAAAGAAGGACCGGGTCGGTGAGGCCGTTGGACCGGGTGGGGCAGGGAACCTCCGGCCGGGGCCGTCCGTCGCGGGCGCGGGCGCGGTCCGAAGGAATCACCCCCAGTCCTGGAGGGACCACTTCACATGGCCAAGATCATCGCGTTCGACGAGGAGGCGCGGCGCGGCCTCGAGCGCGGCATGAACCAGCTCGCGGACGCCGTCAAGGTGACGCTCGGCCCCAAGGGCCGCAACGTCGTCCTCGAGAAGAAGTGGGGCGCCCCCACGATCACCAACGATGGTGTGTCCATCGCCAAGGAGATCGAGCTCGAGGACCCGTACGAGAAGATCGGCGCCGAGCTGGTCAAGGAAGTCGCCAAGAAGACGGACGACGTCGCCGGTGACGGTACGACCACCGCGACCGTTCTCGCCCAGGCGCTGGTCCGCGAGGGCCTGCGCAACGTCGCCGCCGGCGCCAACCCGATGGCCCTCAAGCGCGGTATCGAGAAGGCCGTCGAGGCCGTCTCCGCCGCCCTGCTCGAGCAGGCGAAGGACGTCGAGACCAAGGAGCAGATCGCTTCCACGGCCTCCATCTCCGCTGCTGACACCCAGATCGGCGAGCTGATCGCCGAGGCCATGGACAAGGTCGGCAAGGAAGGCGTCATCACCGTCGAGGAGTCGCAGACCTTCGGTCTCGAGCTGGAGCTCACCGAGGGCATGCGCTTCGACAAGGGCTACATCTCGGCGTACTTCGCCACCGACATGGAGCGTATGGAGGCCGTCCTCGACGACCCGTACATCCTGATCGCCAACCAGAAGATCTCCTCGGTCAAGGACCTGCTCCCGCTCCTCGAGAAGGTCATGCAGTCGGGCAAGCCGCTGCTGATCATCGCCGAGGACGTCGAGGGCGAGGCCCTGTCGACCCTGGTCGTCAACAAGATCCGCGGCACCTTCAAGTCCGTCGCCGTCAAGGCCCCGGGCTTCGGTGACCGCCGCAAGGCCATGCTCGGCGACATCGCCATCCTCACGGGCGGCGAGGTCATCTCCGAGGAGGTCGGCCTCAAGCTGGAGAACGCGACCCTGGACCTCCTGGGCCGCGCCCGCAAGGTCGTCATCACCAAGGACGAGACCACCATCGTCGACGGCTCCGGCTCCGCCGACCAGGTCGCGGGCCGCGTGAACCAGATCCGCGCCGAGATCGAGAACAGCGACTCGGACTACGACCGCGAGAAGCTCCAGGAGCGTCTGGCGAAGCTGGCCGGCGGCGTGGCCGTCATCAAGGCCGGTGCCGCCACCGAGGTCGAGCTCAAGGAGCGCAAGCACCGCATCGAGGACGCCGTCCGCAACGCGAAGGCGGCCGTCGAGGAGGGCATCGTCGCCGGTGGTGGCGTGGCCCTGCTCCAGGCCTCCCAGGTCTTCGAGAAGCTGGAGCTGGAGGGCGACGAGGCCACCGGTGCCGCCGCCGTCAAGCTGGCGCTCGAGGCCCCGCTGAAGCAGATCGCCGTCAACGCCGGCCTCGAGGGCGGCGTCGTGGTGGAGAAGGTGCGCAACCTGACCCCGGGCCACGGCCTGAACGCCGCGACCGGCGAGTACGTCGACCTGGTCAAGGAAGGCATCATCGACCCGGCGAAGGTGACCCGTTCCGCGCTGCAGAACGCCGCCTCCATCGCCGCGCTGTTCCTCACCACCGAGGCCGTCATCGCCGACAAGCCGGAGAAGGCCGCCGCGCCTGCCGGTGGCGGCATGCCGGGCGGTGACATGGACTTCTGATCGACCCCTGGTTGATCGACCGTCCTTCGGACCGAGGGCGGCACTCCCCGACAACGGGGGGTGCCGCCCTCGGGCGTATCCGGGGTGCGGGGGGAGGAATACGGGGTGCCCGGTGACAGTTGTTTTATGCGATGCAACAATGCATACGCACATACCAACCGGTTAGCCGCGTGCCCCGGGCAGAGCCACCGACAAGGAGCCCCCCATATGACCGTCACCGCCTCGGAATCCGCCTCCCGCGCGGCCCGCGTCCTGTCCCGGCCGATCACCCTCAACGGCCTCACGGTCCCGAACCGGATCGCGATGGCCCCGATGACCCGTATGTTCTCCCCGGGCGGCATCCCCGGTGAGGACGTGCGGGCGTACTACGCCCGCCGGGCCGCCGCCGGTGTCGGTCTGATCGTCACCGAGGGCACGTACGTGGGCCACGACTCGGCGGGCCAGAGCGACCGTGTGCCCCGCTTCCACGGCGAGGAGCAGCTGGCGGGCTGGGCGAAGGTCGCCGAGGCGGTGCACGCGGCGGGCGGCACGATCGTTCCGCAGCTGTGGCACATCGGCATGGTGCGCAAGCAGGGCCAGCCGCCGTTCTCCGACGCCCCCGCCGTCGGCCCCTCGGGCCTGCGCATCGGCGCCGACGAGGCCACCGGCAAGGCCATGGACCGGGCCGACCTGGATGCCGTGATCGGCGCGTTCGCCCGGGCCGCGGCCGACGCCGAGCGCATCGGTTTCGACGGTGTGGAGATCCACGGCGCCCATGGCTACCTCGTGGACCAGTTCCTGTGGGAGGGCACCAACCGCCGCGGCGACGCGTACGGCGGCGACCCGGTGGCCCGTACGAAGTTCGGCGCGGAGATCGTGGCCGCCGTACGCGAGGCAGTGTCCCCGGATTTCCCGGTCATCTTCCGCTACTCGCAGTGGAAGCAGGAGGCCTACGACGCCCGGCTCGCCGAGAGCCCCGAGGAGCTGGAGGCGATCCTGGCCCCGCTGGCCGCGGCCGGCGTCGACGTCTTCCACGCCTCCACCCGCCGCTACTGGCTCCCGGAGTTCGAGGGCTCGGACCTCAACCTCGCGGGCTGGACGAAGAAGCTGACCGGCAAGCAGGTCATCACCGTCGGCTCGGTGGGCCTGGACGGCGAGTTCATCAAGTCGTTCATGGGCGAAGGTGCCTCGATCAAGGGCATCGACGACCTCCTGGACCGCATGGAGCGCGACGAGTTCGACATGGTCGCGATCGGCCGTGCCCTGCTTCAGGACCCGGAGTGGGCGGCGAAGGTACTGGCCGACCGCTACGAGGAGCTGAAGCCGTACGACGCGGCGGCGATGAAGAGCCTGTACTGACGGCGGGCCCCACTCGGACGTCCCCCACGGCCGTGGCCCGTCCGGGCTCCGAAGCTCCCGGCTTCAACGGGCGAGGAACGAGCGCAGTTCCGCGCCCAGTTCGGCGGGCATGTCCATCGCGATGAGGTGGGCGGCGGTGGCGAACTCGACCAGGGTGGCGTCGGGGATCCCGGCGGCGTAGCGGCGGGCGATGTCCTGGAAGTCGGCGACGTCCAGCTTGCCGACGCCCACCAGCGTGGGGACGGAGACGGCGGCCAGGTCGCCGGTCGCGGGACCCTGGGAGTGCTGCCCGACGGTGGCTTGGTTCACCAGCGATGTCCGCAGCGGGCCGCGGAGCCGGTCGGCCAGTCCGTCGGCCACGTCGTCCCAGTCGCGAGCAGGCCCGCGCAGCCACATGTCCAGGTTGATGCGTACGGCGGCGTCCAGGTCGCCGGCGTCCAGCGCCGCCGTCTCGGCCTCGTCGTACGCGATCATGTCCTCGGACCAGTGGTAACGAGGCCAGGGCGCGGCGAGCATCGCCAGCGAGTGCACCCGGTCCGGGTGGGTGAGCGTGAAGTCCAGGGCCACGCGGCCACCCCAGGACGCGCCCACCAGCCGTACGCGTTCGTGGCCGAGGTGGTCCATCAGGCGGCGCAGGTCGTCGGTCTCGCGGAACGGGCCGGCCGGGAGCGCGGACTCGCCGAAGCCGCGCAGGTCGTACCGGATGACGGTGTGACGTTCCGCGAGAGCGGGCACGACCGCGTCCCACATGCGGTGATCGGCCACCCCGGCGTGCACGAGCACGACGGGCGGGCCGTCGCCGGTCATGTCGTAGGAAAGGTGTCCGAGATCATCGTGGAGTACGAGCATGTGCGGATGCTCCCAGGGTCACAGCGCATCGGCCAGCCATTAAGGGAACGCTTCCGGGCTCCGGGAGCGGGAGGGAGCCGGCGCCACCCTCCGCCCACGCCGATATTGAAGCGATGAAGGTCACTGTCCCGGGTCACAATGCGCCATGACCGATGACCAGTCCAGGATCCCCGCCCGTCCGCTGCTGCGCCGCCCCGCGGACGGTGAGCTCATAGACGTCGCCGGTGTCGCGCACTTCTTCCGGCTCACCGGCGAGCACACGGGCGGGCACTTCGCCTTCGAGGAGTTCGGTCTCGCCCCCGGAACCATCGGTGCCAGACCGCATGTGCACGAGGGGCACGACGAGTACTTCTACGTTCTGGAAGGGGAGTTGACCCTGCACAACGGGGACGGCGAGGTGACGGCCGGTCCCGGTGATCTGCTCGCCGCGACCCGCGGCACCCCGCACGGTTTCCGCAACGCGGGGACGGTCCCCGCACGCGCCCTGTGCCTCTACACCCCGGCCGGGTACGAGAACTACTTCCGCGACGTCCATGCCGCCGTGAGCGCCGGAGCCGTGGCGACCGATGAGCTGCTGGCCGAGTTCCGCGGCCGTTACCGGACCAGCTCCTACCAGGTGGCCCCGGACATCAGTGACAACGTCTGACGGGGCCCGGGCGTTCCCCTTCTCGCTATGACGTTCGCCCCACGCTCCGCGCCTTCCCCCGGGGGCTGCCGCCCGTGCATAGTCCATGACCGCGCCAACTCATGGATCATGGCGCTAGGTTGAGGGGGACATTGCAGCATGACGGCGCAGACGGCATCCGCGGCGGTCGCGGGCACCTGGCTGCTCGGCGACATGAGGGTCAACCGGATCGGCTTCGGTGCCATGCGGCTGACCGGGAGCGCACCCTTCCACCGCGGCACCCCCAGCGACCGCGACCGCGTGCTGGGGGTCCTGCGGCAGGCCGTCGCACTCGGGGTCAACCACATCGACACCGCGGCCTTCTACTTCTCGCAGCTCCGCTCCGCCAATGAGCTGATCAACTCGGCGCTGTCGCCCTACCCGGACGACCTCGTCATCGCCACCAAGGTCGGACCGGGGCGGGATGCCTCGGGCGGGTGGAGCGCCCCCGCCCGGCCCGACGAGCTGCGCGGTCAGGTGGAAGAGAACCTGCGCCAACTGGGACGTGACCACCTCGACCTGGTCAACCTGCGCGTCATGGACGGCCAGGACTCCATCGCGGAGCACTTCGGGGCCCTCGCCGAACTGCGCGGTGCCGGTCTCATCCGGCATCTCGGGGTCTCCGGCATCCGGCCGCATCACCTTGCCGAAGCCCGGGCGATCGCACCGGTGGTGTGCGTGCAGAACCGCTATGGAATCGACGCGCGTGAGGACGAGGAGCTACTGGTGCGGGACTGCGGTGCGCAGGGCATCGCGGTCGTGCCGTTCTTCTCCGTCGCCGGTGACGGGCGTGCGACGGGAGCGACCGGGAGCGAGAGCCAGGAGATACTCGCCGTCGCCCGCGCGCACGGCGCGTCGCCCGCGCAGGTCCGGCTGGCCTGGACGCTTCAGCGAGGCGCGCACCTGCTGGTCATCCCGGGCACCGGCGACCCGGACCATCTGGCCGAGAACGTGGCGGCGGGCGCACTGCGGCTGACCGAGCAGGAGATGGCGCACCTGTCCGGAGGGCGAGCAACGCTCAGCCCCTAGCCGCGCCGCGCGGATGGTGGCGATGCGCCAAGGCCTCGTAGGACGCGGAAAGGGCGGGCCCGGCGGTCTCGTACGTCCGTTGGGCCACTCCCACGAACAGGCAGTCCACCACCAGCAGTTGGCTCGTGCGGGAGGACATCGCCGCCGGGCGCAGCTCGCTCTCGCGTGCCGTGGACGTGGTGAGGATGTGGTCGGCGTACTGCGTCACCGGACCGTCCGGGCTGCCGGTGACGGCGATGGTCGTCGCGCCGTGCTCGAAGGCGGCCCGCAGCGGTTCGATGACATCGCCCGTGGACCCGGAGTGCGTGATCGCGATCGCCACGTCCTTGGCGCGCAGTTGCACGGCGTTGGTGACCGCGAGGTGCGGGTCGCTGTGCGCGTGGGCTATGCGTCCTATCCGCAGCAGCTTCTGGACCAGGTCCTGAGCGACGAGGCCGGAGGCGCCGATGCCGTAGACGTCGACGCGGCGGGCGGCGGCGAGCGCGGTCACGGCGGCGTCGAGCTGCACGGTGTCGAGTCCGGCCGCCGTGTCGGCGAGGGTCTGCTGCTCGTCGTAGGCGAGCTTCGCGACGACATCGGCGAGGGGATCGTCCACCGCGATGTCGGCGGTGACGGCTGGGGAGCGGCCCGACTGCTGCTGGGCGGCGAGGCCCGCGAGGGCGAGCCTGAGGTCGCGGTAGCCGGCGTAGCCGAGAAGGCGGGCCGTGCGGACGACGGTGGCCTCGCTGGTGCCGGTCAGCTCGGCCAGCCCGGTGACCGTGAGCGCGGCGCACCCGGCAGGGTCACCGGCGACGGTCTCGGCGACGCGCTGCATGGACCGGGTCATGGAGGGCGCGAGGGTCCGCACCTTCGCGGCGAGCGCGGCGGGTGCGGGCGGCGTCCCGGGGCTCGCTTTGGGGCCTGCCTGAGGGCCGGTGCGAGGGCCCGTGCGAGGGCGGGCCGACCCTGCGGAAGTTTTCTTCATGTCACGAGGCACACCGTGAAAGATATTTTCCGCTCGGCCGTCCGGTCAAGAGTGCGCACAATGGGGGCATGGACCCCATCAGCCCCATGGAGCAGGCCCTGCACGCCGCTCGCGCCCTCGTGCTGGCCGACCTGGTCGCGGGGGACGTCGCCGAGGCGGACGTCGTGTCGCTGGTCGAGGACTCGGTCACCCAGCGCCGCTGGTGGGTCGAACAGTGGCCCGAAGGCGCGCACTACGTGGCGGGACTGGTCGCCCAGGACGTCCAGGACGCCCTGCTGGAGCGCTACGGGCGCTGGCCGCTGTGCCCCGTCTGCGGCTCCGGCGATCCGCACGCCCTCGACGTGGAGCCGGAACTGGGGCCCGACCCGCACTGGGTGTGTACGAAGGCGGGGGTGAAGGTCGCGGCGGTGGGTGCGCTCGGGCGGGCGACGGGCGGGATGCCCTCCTCGTGACGATCTACATCGACCCGCCCTCCTGGCCCGGCCACGGCCGGATGTGGTCGCATCTGATCAGCGATGTCTCGTACGACGAACTGCACGCGTTCGCCGCGAGGCTGGACGTGCCGCGCCGCGCCTTCGACCGCGACCACTACGACCTGTCCTCCCACCGGTACGCCGACGCGGTGCGGGCCGGGGCGGTCGCGGTCGGCAGCCGCGAGGTGGTGCGGCTGCTGCACGCGTCGGGACTGCGCAGGCGCAAGCAGTGGGCGGCGACCGGCGGAGCCGGTGGACGGGAGGCCGGCCGCCCCCGGGCTCAGGGGCGCAGCGCGTAGGCGTACGTCCCCTGGCCCTCACCCACCTGGGCGAATCCGGCCCTCTCGACCACGCGCTGCGAGGGAATGTTCGTCCGCTCGACGGTCGCGAGGAGTTCCTTCACGCTGTGCTTGGCGCCGAACCCGAAGCCGTACGTCGCGTCGTCCTCGCCGCCGTCCCCGGTCATCGCCCAATCCGCCAGCGCACACAGCGCCTCGGTCGCATAGCCGTGGCCACGGGCGCCTTCCACCAGGTCGTAGCCGATCTCGGCGCGTTCCTCCTCGTCGGGGGTGCCGTGGAAGCCGATGGCCCCGACCGCGCGGCCGTCCTCGGAGCGTACGAGCGCGAACATGCCCCACTCCGGCCGGTGCACCCCGGACTCGTACGCCTTCACCAGCATTCCGGCGGCGTCGCGTGTGCCCTCGTAGGGGCTGCCGTCGAGCCACTCGAAGCCGCCCGAGCCGCCTTGCCGCAGATCCATGGCGGCCGCAGGTGTGATGCCCTGAAGGGTGAGCCGTTCGGTGGGGATCACCAGGTTGTTGCTCCAGCGCCAGCTGGTCACCGGGGCGTGTCCCGGCAGATCGCCGCGCCCGGTGGCCCACAGCAGGGTGCGCCAGTGGTCGGGGCCGGGGCGCACATGCGGGAAGAGCCGCGTCAGGACGTCCTCGCACAGCTCGGCTTCGGGCTCGTACGCGATGCCCAGGCCCTCGGCCATGTCGTGCGTGTGCAGCACGATTTCGGTGACGGCCATCGCGGCGAACCCCTCACGGTTCGCGCTGCGGAAGGGGAGGGGGTGGAAGCCGCGCACCTCGCGGGGCGTGGCGGCGATGACGGTGGCGAGCAGGACCGCTGCCGTCTCGATCGACTGCAGGATTCCCTCGTGGTCGACGCCGTCCCGCAGCGTGGTGTACAAGGGCACCCGTGCGTCCCGGGCGCGTGCCGTCAACTGCCCCGCGTACCCGCAGAGGGCGCCCGTGAGATGCTCGGCCGTACGGAGGCAGGTCCACTCCAGGCGGCCAGCGATCACCTCGCTCCAGTCCTGGTCCCCGCCCGCCCGCAACGCCGCCACGGCACCCGTGACGGCTTTGGTCACCTGTTCCCCGTCCATGCTTCGCATGCGGCGAGGATATGCCGCCGAGTGCGCTCGTCCCCACCGGGTTTCCGGTCGAGTGCGACGGCGGCTGCGTCCCGAACGCCGTTCAGGCGCCGAGCAGTTCCAGTTCGGCGGCGAGGTTCCAGCGGGCCGTGGCCTCCCACTCCCGCCGCCCGTACGGCGTGCGGAACAGACCGGGCAGGTCGAGGAGTTGCCGCAGCACGGCGGCGCGGCCGACGCGGAACGCCTCGTCCGGGACGAAGCCGTACTCCTGGCGGACCGCCGCCGTGTACGCGGCGTACGCGTGCGGGGGCGCGGCGAGGATCGCCAGGTCGGCGTCGCACAGGACGGCGCCGTTGGCGTCGCCGGGCTCCGGGGCGTGACCGACCGTGAGCCGCACCAGCCGGGCGACCTCGCCGGTCGTGCCCTGCGCCACCCCCGCCTCGGGAAGCGCGCGTTCGGCCAGCCGCGCCGAGCGCTCCTCGTTCGTCGAGCGGTCCGGCAGATAGACCGCGTCGTGGAACCATGCGGCGAGACGTACCGCGTCCGGGTCGTCCGCGTACTCCTCGAGCACATCGATGTGATCGAGGACCGCAGCCAGATGCTCGACCGTGTGGTAGCGGCGCTGCGGCTCCGACCAGCGGCGCAGCAGGTCGTCGGCGTACCGGTACGGGTCGGGGAAGCACTCGTCCTCCCGGACCGCGAGCAGGGCACGCACCCAGCGGGAACGCAGTGCGTCGAGGTCGGTCATGCGGTGATCTCCGTGAACGACGGGGCTGTCATGGGCACGATGCTATGCGGGCCTTGCGCGGGGTGCCGAGAGGCGCGGGACGCGGCGGCCCCGGATGCGCGACGGGGCGAACGTCGCCTGCTGTGGCACCAGCCGCCGGTCAACGGCGAACGGGCCCGCACACGCCTGGATCAGGACGCATGCGGGCCCGCGCTCACCCGGTGTCCGGGTGCGGGACCGGACGTTCGCCGGTACGGGTCAGCTCAGCCGGTAGCCGTTGTAGCCCCAGCCGATCTTGACGCGGGAGGCCAGCGGGTGCGAGACGTCGCCGGTGCCCTTGTACAGCCACAGGTTGCCGCTGCTGTCGCGGGTGATCAGGTCGGAGTGACCGTCGCCGGTCATGTCCCCGTTCATCACGTACGCGGTGTAGTGGAAGCCCCAGCCGATCTTCACTCGGGACGCCAGCGGGTGCGACGTGTCGCCGGTGCCCTTGTACAGCCACAGGTTCCCGGAGGAGTCCTGGGCGAGCAGGTCGAGCTTGCCGTCGCCGGTGAAGTCGCCCTTGCCGAAGACGTTGGCGCCGTAGATGTTGTAGCCGTAGCCGAGCTTGACGCGCGAGCCGAAGTTGCCGTGGCCGGTGCCGGGGTAGAGCCAGAAGTTGCCGCTGGTGTCGATGGCCAGCAGGTCCTGGTGGCCGTCGCCGTTGACGTCGCCGGGCACGAGCATGACCTTCATGCTGTTCCAGCCGGCCCCGAGCTTGGTGACGTCGGTGGTGTCGGTGGACAGGTTCAGGTGCTGCCAGTACAGGGTGCCGTCGGTGGTGCGGACCAGCAGGTCGGCGTAGCCGTCGCGGTCGAGGTCGGCCTGGCGGACCAGGTTGACCCCGCTCCAGTCGCCGAGCGACACGCGAGACGCGAAGGATGAGCCGCGCGAGTCGTACTCGTAGCCCTGTCCGTTGGAGGCGATCGCGAACATGTCGGCGCGGCCGTCACCGTTCAGGTCGGTGTCATCGATGCGCGGTTCGGTCGCCCCGACGTACGTGCTCAGCTTGGTGAAGACGCTGTACGAGCCCTTGACCACGCAGTCCTGCGCGCCCCACGACACGATGCCGACGACACGTCCGCCCACGACCAGCGGGCCTCCGGAGTCGCCGTTGCAGGTGGCGACGGTGCCGCTGTCGGAGCCGCTGGCCGGTGTGCCGACGCAGGTCATCTCGCCCGCGACGAAGTCGCCGCCGTAGAAACCCGAGCAGGTGGAGTCGCCGTTCACCGGCACGGTGGCCTTGCGCAGGGACTGCGAGATGTCCTGGCTGGTGGAGCTGGTGCGGCCCCAGCCGTAGATCTGCGCCTGGGTGCCCGCCTTGTACGACGTGGTGTCGTTGGAGGTGGTGATGGGCAGCGGCTTGGCGCTGATCGGGTTGGGCAGCGTCAGCACGGCGACGTCGTTGACAGCGGTGCCGTGCGGGGTGATCCCGAACGAGGAATCGTTCCACTGACGCCAGACGCCCGTCACCGTTCCGCCGTGGAAGTCGGTGGTGTTGGTCGACGGGTCGGTGGTCGGCAGCTGGTCCGTGCCGTAGATGACGGAGCCGTTGTTGTGCCAGTCGTAGCCCGAGACGCAGTGCGCGGCGGTGAGGATCTTCGTGGGCGACACGACGGTGCCGCCGCAGAAGAAGCCGACGTCGTCACTGGTGTCGGTGGTGCCCTTGTCGTCGTAGTACCACAGCTGCACCATCCACGGGACCGTGGAGATGCTGGTGGTCGTGCCGCCGATGATCTGCGGGCCGACGGCGCCGGAAGCCGAGGGCCGCGGCTTCGGGGTGGTGGTGCCGGACGGTGTGCCCGCGCTCGTGGCGGGTCGCAGGCCGGCGGGGGTGTTGGCGGCCGGCGCGGTGAGCGCGCCGTGCACGCGGGCGGTGAGCTGCGCCTTGCCGGCGCTGTCGTGGCCCTGCACGCCGATGTCCGTCGGCAGGGGCGCCGCGTCGGCGGGCGCGATGAGAAACGCACCGGCGCCGCCGAGGAACAGCGTGGCGACAGCGGCGCGTACGGCTATGCGGCCCCGGCGGCGGTGCTTGCCGCCTCTGTGGGCAGAGGACACTCAGGTCTCCTGTGAGTGAAATGCTGAAGAAGCAGAATCAAAGACAAGCGGCTGATGCTACTTCTGGCCCCCTGATCTTCACCAGACTCCTGGGCCACAGATGCCTAACGTTTCGGCCCCGGTCACCGGGTTCCGGCTGGGCGAGCGGATCGCGAACGGCCGTCGAGCGGAGGCGAGTTGCGGGACCGGCCGTCGTGACGGGGCGAACGTTGCCTGCTGCGGCACCAGCCACGACCGACCCGCGGATGATGAACCGCAATTCCGGCGGAGCGCCTAGCGTGGATTCCATGACGATCGCAGACCTGCACGACGACGTACGGGACCCCGGACTTCCAGGCCGGCTGCTGACCATCGAGCGCGACGCGCTGATCCCGCTGCTGCGGGCCCGCACCGACGCGGACTTCACGCTGCCGGTCGCCGCGTGTCCGGGCTGGACCGTGCGGCACGTACTGGCGCACTGCTCGGCGGCACTGACTCGGGTGGTGGAAAGCCGCTTCGAGAAAGGGGTGTTCGGACCCGAGTCGAACGACCGTGACATCGCCGAGCGCGCCGGATGGACCAACGCCCAGGTGCTGGACGAGCTGGAGCGCGGGATGAGCGAGGCGGGAGCCGTCATCGCGAAGGCGGACGGTTCCCTCGACATGGTCGCGCTGGGCGAGTGGGTGCACGCCGGGGACGTACGCGACACCCTCGGGGAGCCGGGGGCGTACGGGGGCGACGCGCTGCCGCACGCGCTCGTCCTGCTCGCCCAGGTGTCCCGTGAGAGGGGTCACATTCCGCTGCACGCGGACCTCGACGACGCCGACGAACCCCTGCGTCTGGGCGGCACGGATGGACAGCATCCGCCCGCCCGGTACATCGGGGACGCGTCCACGCTGGTACGGCTCTACTCCGGCCGTCCGGTCACGGGGACGCCGTACGAGCTGGCGGGCGTGGAGGAAGGGGAGTTGAACCTCTTCGGCTGACCTTTTCGGCTGATCGCTGCCGCTGATCACTGCGGCCGACCGGGCCGCCGGCAGGCCGTCGGCGGTCCTTCGTCGTACCCTTGGATTGGACTAGACCTGTAGTCGACCCTCGCTCCAGGGAACACCGACGGAAGGGGCCCTATGAGCACGCGTGCAGTCCTGGAGGTGATCGCCCTCGGCGTCGAGGACGCGGTCGCCGCACAGGCCGGAGGTGCGGACCGCCTCGAACTGGTCACCGACATGGCCGCCGACGGGCTCACTCCGCCCGCGGAGACCTTCGCCGGGGTCCGGGCCGCCGTGGACATCTCGCTGCGGGTGATGCTCCGGCTGCACGACGGGTTCGCGGCCGGTGACGTCGACGGGCTCGTCCGTACGGCGTGCCGGCTGCGCGCGGCCGGTGCCGACGAATTCGTGTTCGGCTTCCTCGGCGAGGACGGCGGCCCCGATCTCGATGCCGTGGAGCGGCTGGTCGCGGAGCTGGACGGGTGCCGCTGGACCTTCCACCGCGCCATCGACCGGGCCGCCGACCGCGATGCCCTGCGCAAACGGCTCGCGGACCTGCCGGGCCTGGACACCTACCTCACGGCGGGCTCGCCGGACGGTGTCGACGACGGGCTGCCCACCCTGCTGGCCGAGGCCGCCCGGCACGGGGAGCCCGGGTACACCCAGCGGCTCCTCGTGGGCGGGGGCCTGCGGCTCGACCATGTCCCGCGGTTGCGCTCCGCCGGGGTCGACGGGTTCCACGTCGGTGGAGCGGCGCGTGGGGGTGGGTGGGACACGCCGGTCTCGGCTCGGGCCGTGCGTTCGTGGCGCGGGGCTGTCGACGGGGCGTCTTAGCCTGCGGCTCGCTTTGGGGTTGGGCTCGCCCTGGGGTGGGGTCTGGCTGTCGGTGGTGCGTGGTGCGTGGTGCGTGGTGCGTGGTGTTCGTGTCGAGCGTCTGCGGGTTCGTTGTGGTTTTTTGCGCAGTTCCCCGCGCCCCTGTCGCCCTGTCGGGCTTCAGGGGGTGGGGGTGAGCTGGGGTGGCAGTGGTGCTGTGTGGGTCACGATCAGGCCTGAGACCGCGCGGGTGAGGGCCACGTACAGGCGTCGCAGGCCCGTACGCTCGTCCGGTTCGCCGTCCACGACCGCCTGAGGCTCGTCGAGGACCACGTAGTCGTACTCCAGACCCTTGGCGAGGGACGCCGGGACCAGGGTGAGCCGGGTCTCCTCGGTGGTCTCCTCGCCGGGGCCGAGATAGCCGATGCCCGCCGCGGTGAGCGCCTCGGCCAGCTCCGGGATACGGGCGTCCGCCGCGATCAGGCCGATCGAGCCCTCGTTGCGCAGCGACTCCTCGCAGGAGGCCACTACGTCGGGTGTGCCGGCGACCTGGCGCACCTCGAAGAAGCCCGGGTTCTCACGCACCGAATCCACCGGAGTCAGGCCCGGTGCGATGTGCGGCAGCAGCCGGGAGGCGTACGTGATCACGTCAGTGGGCACTCGGAAACCGGCCGTCAGCTCCTCGACCACCGCCTCCTTCTTCCCGAGGTGGGCAAGCGCCTCCTGCCAGCTGCGTGTGGCCCAGGGAGTGGTGCCCTGGGCCAGATCGCCGAGCACGGTCGCCGAACCGGTCGTGCAGCGCCGGCCGACCGCCCGGTACTGCATCGGGGACAGGTCCTGCGCCTCGTCGAGCACGACATGGCCGAGGGAATGGGTGCGCTGGACGAGGTCGGTGGCCTCGTCGATCAGTACGGCGTCGGCGGGAGTCCACTTGGCCGACTTCACGGACCGCGCCGGCTTCGCCTGGAGGATCTCCTTCTGCTCGTCGGCGTCGAGGACACCGTCCGCGTGCTCGGCGAGGAAGCCCGCGTCGGCGAGCAGCCGCAGCACCAGCTTGGCGGGGTCGACCGCCGGCCAGATCGCCTTGACCGCCGCCTTCACGGCGGCGTTGCGGGCGACGGCGTCCTGCACACGGTCGTCCGGTGCCTCCCCGGCCCGCTCCATCTGGACGAGCACGGCGTGCGCGATCCGCTGTGGCAGGGCCTCGCGGGCGGCGCCGTACCGGATGTCTCGGTCGAGCAACTCCCTTACAATCTCCTCCAGTTCGTACGTCGGTACACGCCAGCGTCGGGAGCCGCGCACCACCACGACGGGCTCCGTGGGCATCGTCACATGCGCGCGGACGGCCCTGCGCAGTACCTCCGCCATGCGGGCGTCGCCCTTGACGACCGCGGCGGCCGCGGTGTCCGTGCCCCGCACCTCGACGTGCGCCACGAGGTCGTCCACCGTCGCCTGCTTGACCTCCAGCTCGCCGAGCGCGGGCAGCACCTGCTCGATGTAGTGAAGGAAGGACTTGTTCGGCCCGATGACGAGGGTGCCGGTGCGGGCGAGCCGCTCGCGGTACGCGTACAGGAGGTAGGCGACCCGGTGCAGGCCGACGGCGGTCTTCCCGGTGCCCGGGCCGCCCTGCACGCAGACCGTGCCGGACAGGCCGCCGCGCACGATCTCGTCCTGCTCGGGCTGGATGGTGGCCACGATGTCGCGCATCGGACCGACGCGTGGGCGCTCGATCTCCTGCTGGAGCAGCTTGCTGGTGGCAGCCGCCTCGGCAGGGTCGGAAAGGTGCTCGTCCTCGTATGCGGTGAGGTCGCCGCCGCTGTAGCCGAAGCGGCGGCGCAGACCGATGTCCATCGGGTCCTTCTTCGAGGCCCGGTAATACGGCTGCGACACGGGCGCACGCCAGTCGATCACCATCGGGTCGCCGCCGGCGTCGTGAACGTGCCGTCGCCCGATGTAGAAGCGCTCGCCCTCCGCGCCCTCGGCCCGGTCCGCACCGGGAGCGTGCAGATAGTCGAGGCGGCCGAAGAACAGCGGGGTGTGGCTGAGGTCGGCCAGGGCCTTGATGCGGTCGTCGATCTGGCGGGCGAGGACCGCGGCGTTGACCCAGTTCGCCGTGACGTCGCTGATGTCCAGGTTCTCCACGTCCTCGCGCATCGCGCGCAGCGCGGCCCGGGAGGCGGAGAGGTGGGAGCGCTCACGCGAGAGGGGGTCGGTCGCGGACGGGGCGGAAGAGGTGGAAGGGGCGGGCGACGTGGACACGGAAAGGTGCCTCCGGGGCGGTGGGTCCCCCTGTTCCGGCGGCGCCGGCGACCCGGGGGAGGCCGGCCGGCCGGGCGCGGTGCGCGCACCGTCGGCCGTCACGGTGACGGGTGGCGGTTCTGCCGTCCGGTTTCCGTCCGGGCGGCGGCTCTCCGTGAAGGGAGGCAGGCAAGAGAGGAGATTCTAAGTGACGCGGCGATGCCGGGGCGAACGGTTTTCGGGGCGCCCGTGCCCTGCTGCGCGCAATGCCGCCGCCGGTGGCCGGCGGCGGCATCCAGATGCGAGCGTGTCGCTCGACCGCGCACGTCATCGGGCGTGGGAGAGCCCTCGGTGCGGTGTCGGCGCTCCCCCGTGAGCTCTTGGCGCGCCGACGGATGTCAGTTCACCGTCCGGTCCGCCGGTGAGGCAAGCCGGAGCTCCTGGGCCCCGTTCATATTTCGGTTACCGGAATGGCGCGTATGCGCTGTTCCACCGGTCGGAACAGGTGGTGGGGAGCATGGGCGCGCAGGCCGGCAGGTCTCAGGACGTCCGCGGAGGCATCGATGCGCGCTCCCAGGCGATGCGGGCCGCCCCGTCCGCCAGCGCGAGCAGGTCGGGTTCTGCCGAGTCGCCGTCGAGATGGCGGTATTCCGTGCTGAGCGTGATCGCCAGTCGCTCCGGAAGACCGAGGCCCGCGTAGCGTCCCTCCTTGAGGAGGACCCGTGCCGCGTCCTCGGCGCTCCGCCCCTGGCCGTGCATGAGGTAGGCCTGATCGGAGAGATCGTCGAGGTAGGCGATGTGCCGGCCCAGCTCTTCCGCGGCCATGAGCGGCCCATGACCGGGTACGACCCATTCCGGGCCGAGGTCGAGGATGCGCCGGCATGCGGAGGCCACGGCTGCCAGAGGGCCGGCCCAGTGCGACGGATGGTCGCCGGAGAAGACGATGTCGCCCGCGAAGACCACGCGCTGCTCGGGCAGGTGGACGATCAGGTCGCCGACCGTGTGCGCGGGGCCGACCTCGTGCAGTTCCACGGGCATCTCGCCGACCGTCAGGTCGAGGCGCCCGGTGAAGGTGTCGGTGGGAGGCATGACGTCGATGCCCCGGAAGTCGAACTCGCCGAAGTGCCGACGGAAGTACCAGCCCAGGGGCCGGTCGGGATCGCTGTCGTGCGCGAGGAGGTGCAGCTGCTCGGGGGTGGGTTCGAGGCACTGGTGCTTCAGCGCGGCCTCGGTCGCGAAGACCTGGGCGCCGGGGAGCTGCTGGAGTCCCCAGGTGTGGTCGCCGTTGGCGTGGGTGACGACGACACGGTCCAGTGGCACGGACGGGCCGGCTGCCGCGCGGGCGGCCTTCAGGAAGACATCGGTGAGAGCCGGGGTGTAGGGGGTGTCGACCAGCAGGGCCCGGCCCTGGAAGGTGATCAGGCCGCAGTTGGCGAGGCCCCAGGCCGAGGGCTGTCCGGGCAGCCACGCGAAGACGCCATGGGTGATCTGTGTCAGCTCAGGAGTAGATGCCATGAGCCTGCATTCTGCTGTCGGGGGCGGCACGGCGGAAATCAGGGCCGCCGGACCGCTGTGCCGACCGGATCGGCGCGCGGACTGATCCCGCACGCTCAGCCCGCGGGCTCAGCCCGCGGGTTCGAACACCAGGAAGAAGAAGCGGGCCCCCGGGCTGCCGAACGGCTGTGCCGCACACATGGTCACATTGCCCAGCTGCGAGGGCGCGTGCCGTTCGCAGCACCGGTCGCGGCTGTCGGCGCAGCCCTGCGGAACCGTGTGGCCGGCGTGCCGCATGACGCGGGTGTCGCCGTCGGGATGGATGTAGGCGATGTTGTGGTTGCGGTAGATCGGGCCGACGACCGGGTCGTCGCTGACCTCCTGGTCGAGCTGCTGGAGGTCCTTGTTGTCGGGGTGCGTGGCGACCGCGGTCCGCAGCTGGGCCGCGACCGGTTCGGCCCACCGCTTCTCCCAGTCGACCAGGTGGTGTTCGCGTGCGTCCTCCCGCAGCAGCATCCAGCGCATGAGGTTCTGCTCGGGCAGCCTCGGGGGCTGGTCCGGGGCCTGCGGGAACATACGCAGGAAGTCGTCGTTCGCGGCGAGGACGTTCCACGCCACGTCATTGATGTAACAGGGCTGGCCAGAGACCCGGCTGACGGCCTGTTGCCAGGCGGGAGCGACGTTCGTGCCCGCCATCGGGTCCATGGGGATGGGCGGCTCATAGCCCAGCGAGTAGACGTACAGCGCGGTGCGCTCGCGCTCCTCCATGCGCAGCACCCCGGCCACCTTGTCGAGGAACTCGGTGCTGGGGGTCGTCATGTCGCCGCGCTCGAGGTCGGCGTACGTGCGCTCCGTCACGAACAGGGCCTGCGCCACCTGCGCCTGCGACAGCCCGGCCGAGCGCCGCCCCCGCCCCGTACGCTTCGGCCAGCCGAACTCGACCGGGTCTATCTGCGCACGCTTCCATCGCAGCAGTTGCTGCAACGCCTCCTTGTTGTTCACCTAGAGCCCTTCCCCGCGGTGCCGTTGGTGCGGCCAAGCCTGCCGAAATACCTGAAGCTCGCGCTCCTGAAATTCGCGGACAGGAAAATTCAGAGCCTGGTGAGCCGGATCATGGCCGGGAAAAATCGGCGGTTGGATCGAACGCGCGTTGTGGGAGACGCACAGGTCCTCAATCGCGAGGGGGAGTTCGCGTTGCTGCACCCAGTCGGGGCCCCGCCGGATCGTACGGGCGGAGCCGTGGCACGTACCATGGCCGTGCTCAGGGCCCTGGACCAACTCGGCCCGCGGGAACAGCCGCTGGCCGCCATCGCGGAGTCGGCCGGCCTGCCGGCTCCGACCGTTCACCGGTACCTGCAGGCTCTCGTGCGGAACGGAGCGGTGGAACAATGCGGGCCGCGCGCTCGCTACGCCCTGGTCGACGCGCTGCACGACCCTCCTCGACCTCTGGGAACTCCCCAGCCGCCGCCGGCTGGACAGCCCTCACCTTCTGTCAGGGCTGAGCTGGTAACACTACAGTCGAGAACCGGCCAGATCGTATGCGTGTACCGACCGCACCTGATCGGCGGGCCCATGAGGATCTGCGCGGACCGGGCATACGGTGCGCACGGCGAAGAGCTGCTCACGGCGCCCCCGGACGCGTTGCGGGCCCTCGATTCCGCGCCGTTGGAAGCCGATGCCGCGGGCCTGGCGATCCTCGCCTGTCTCGGCTCCGCGACGGGCGCCAAGATTGACATGTCCCGGATACGTGAAGAAGGTCATGCGGTGGGGCCGTCCCCGCTGCCGGGCCGGACCATGATCGCGGCTCCGCTCTGGTTCGGATCCGCAGTCGCGGGATCCGTCGCGCTCCTGGCCGGCGACGCCCAGATGAAGCGGCCCGCCACCCGCGCCCGGTACATCACCGCACTCATGGACACCGCCGCGACGGTGAGCGGGCAGCTGACCCGTTCAGGCGCACGCCGGACCGGCTGAATGCCCACGCGGTCGCCGACCGCCCGGCTGATTGACTAGTGCCGCGCCTGCTGCGGCACTAGGCAGCACCACAACGTGACAGAAAGGCACCTCGTGTCCCGTTCAGTCCTGATCACCGGCGGCAACCGCGGCATAGGCCTGGCCATCGCACGCCACCTGGCCGACGCCGGCGACCGCGTCGCCGTGACCTACCGCTCGGGAGAGCCGCCGGAGGGCCTGCTCGCCGTCCGCTGCGACATCACCGACACCGAGCAGGTCGACCTCGCCTTCAAGCAGGTCGAGGAGCAGCACGGCCCTGTCGAGGTCCTTGTCGCCAATGCCGGCATCGCCAAGGACCAGCTGCTGATGCGTATGACGGAGGACGACTTCACCTCGGTCCTCGACACCAACCTCACCGGCGCCTTCCGCGTCACCAAGCGGGCCACCCGCGGCATGCTCCGCGCCAAGAAGGGCCGCGTCGTCCTCATCTCCTCCGCCGTCGCCCTGCGCGGCGAGAGCGGCCAGGCCAACTACGCCGCTTCCAAGGCCGGACTCGTCGGCTTCGCCCGCAGCATGGCCCGCGAGCTGGGATCGCGCGGCATCACCTTCAACGTGGTCGCGCCCGGCCTCACCGAGACCGCCATGAGCGAGCAGCTGACCGACGAGCAGCGCGAGCGCCTCAAGAGCCAGATCCCCCTCGGCCGCCTCGCCCGTCCGGAGGAGATCGCGGCCACCGTCGCCTTCCTCGCCTCCGACGCCGCCTCCTACATCACCGGTGCCGTGGTCCCGGTGGACGGCGGAGCCGGCATGGGGCACTGACCCCGAGGATCGTCAAGGTCAGGGGGCGAGGTCCAGCACGCGGATCGGCTCGCCGCGCCACCGCCACGCGGCGGGCGGATCCAGATCGAGGACGGTGATGTACCCATACCCATTTCCGGCCACCAGGGCCCGCTCCTTTCCGGCCACCAGGGCCCGCTCCCTGATCCGGCCTGATCCAAACGAGAGGCCCTAGGGGTGGGCATCCGTCCGAAGTACGACACCGGACCCGACCGCAGGGCTACGCGCAACTCGTAGAGGTTCCGTCCTTGGTCCGACGCCATTCGGGTGTTCCGGTTCCACCATGGAGGCATGAGCGCAGCAACCTTCACCCCCGCACAGCAGGGCCCGCCGACCGGCGCGACCGCCCTTGACGGCAGCAGTCACCGCCGCCACCGGCTCGGTGACTCCCTACGCGCCCTCAAGGTGTTCGCGGGCGCGGTGCTCGACGTGGTCGTCCTCGGAGAGTACGGCGAGGAGGCGGGGGTCCGCAGCCACCGGTGACGCCCTCAGCTCCCGGCCCCCGCTCCCGGCACCCTCAGCTCTCGGCCAGCAGCTCGTCCGCGTCCACGATCCGGTACGCGTACCCCTGCTCCGCCAGGAAGCGCTGGCGGTGGGCGGCGAAGTCCTGGTCGATGGTGTCGCGGGCGACGACCGAGTAGAAGTGGGCCTGGTGCCCGTCGGCCTTGGGCCGCAGCACCCGCCCCAGCCGCTGCGCCTCCTCCTGCCGCGACCCGAATGTCCCCGACACCTGGATGGCGACGGTCGCCTCCGGCAGGTCGATGGAGAAGTTCGCGACCTTGGACACGACGAGCACATTGATCTCGCCCTCGCGGAACGCGTCGAAGAGCTTCTCGCGCTGGGCGTTGGAGGTCTCGCCCTTGATGACGGGCGCGCCCAGGTGCTCACCCAGCTCGTCCAGCTGGTCGATGTACTGCCCGATGACGAGGATCTGCTGCCCGGCGAAGCGCCGCACCAGCGCCTCGGTCACCCTGCGCTTGGTGTCGGTGGTCGCACAGTACCGGTACTTCTCCTCCGTCTCGGCGGTGGCGTACGCGAGCCGCTCCGAGTCGGTGAGGTTGACCCGCACCTCCACACAGTCGGCGGGCGCGATGTAGCCCTGGGCCTCGATCTCCTTCCAGGGAGCGTCGAAGCGCTTGGGGCCGATGAGCGAGAACACGTCCGACTCGCGGCCGTCCTCCCGTACGAGGGTCGCCGTCAGCCCGAGCCGCCGCCGCGCCTGGAGGTCCGCGGTGAACTTGAAGACGGGCGCGGGCAGCAGATGCACCTCGTCGTAGACGATGAGGCCCCAGTCGCGCGAGTCGAACAGCTCCAGGTGCGGGTAGACGCCCTTACGCCGGGTGGTCAGCACCTGGTAGGTGGCGATGGTGACCGGCCGGATCTCCTTGCGCGTGCCGGAGTACTCGCCGATCTCGTCCTCGGTGAGCGAGGTCCGCTTGACCAGCTCGTGCTTCCACTGCCGGGCGGAGACGGTGTTGGTGACGAGGATCAGGGTGGTGGCCTTGGCCTCGGCCATGGATCCGGCGCCGACCAGCGTCTTGCCCGCCCCGCACGGCAGTACGACGACGCCGCTGCCGCCGTGCCAGAAGTTCTCCACGGCCTGCTTCTGGTAGGGCCGCAGGGCCCAGCCCTCCTCGCGCAGCTCGATCGGGTGCGCCTCGCCGTTCACGTACCCCGCGAGGTCCTCGGCGGGCCAGCCCAGCTTGAGGAGCACCTGCTTGATCTGCCCGCGCTCGGAGGGGTGCACGGCGACGGTGTCCTGGTCGATCCGGGCCCCGACCAGCGGGACGATCCGCTTCGAGCGCAGCACCTCCTCGAGCACGGGCCGGTCGGTGCTCGTCAGGACGAGCCCGTGGGCGGGGTGCTTGCTGAGGGTCAGCCGCCCGTAGCGGTCCATGGTCTCGGCGATGTCGACGAGCAGCGCGTGCGGGACCGGGTAGCGGCTGTACATCACGAGCGCGTCCACGACCTGCTCGGCGTCGTGCCCGGCGGCCCGTGCGTTCCAGAGGCCGAGCGGAGTCACCCGGTAGGTGTGGATGTGCTCGGGCGCCCGTTCCAGTTCGGCGAACGGCGCGATGGCACGACGGCACTCGTCGGCCTGCTCGTGATCGACTTCGAGGAGCAGGGTCTTGTCCGACTGGACGATGAGCGGACCATTCACGCGCGGCACCCTTTCCGTGTGGTCAAACGTCCAGTGTGCCTCATACGGCGATGATCAGACCTGGTCGTCCGCGAGTTCGGCGACGCCGGTGACTCTGTGCAGCGGATAGGTGCGGACCTCGTCCGCCGTGTGGTCGTACGCCGTCACGAAGCCGCCCTCCACGCGGATGGGCGCGATGACGCGCTGGCTGGCGCTGCCCTCCGCGTTCACGTACCCGATCCACAGGGTCGCCCCCGTGAGGACGGCCGCCTGCATGGTGGCCAGGGTCTCGGCGGAGGTGGTGCGGGGGAGTTCACCGCCGGTGACCGGGGCGCCCGTGGGCTTGCGGGGGGTCGTGGACGCCAGGTCACCGGCGCGGATGGCGCGCACGGCGGCGGCCAGCATCGTCGTGTCCGGGGCCGGGGGGCCGTCCGGGACCGGCTCCGGCACGGTGCGGGGCGGGGTGCGGTGGGCGTGGGCGCGGGTGATCAGGACGTCACCCTCCGCGGACTCCGCGGCGGGGGCGAACCCCATCGCACGCAGGCCCTCCAGGAGGGTCGCCGGGTCGGTCTGGGCGGCCAGGACCGTGGGGGCCAGCCGGCGCAGCCTGAGGGAGGCCGATCGCTTGTCGGCGATGATCTCGTTCAGGACGGTGTCGTCGTCGGAGCGCAGGTACGCCGAGGCCGCGCCCACCCGCAGATGCCCGTGCTTGCGGGCCACGTCGTCGATCAGATACGCGAGCGGCTGTGGGACCGGGGTGCGGGAGTGCGCGGTGAGGAAGGCGTGCAGGTCGGCCGCCGCCCGGCCCGCGTCCAGCGCACGGCGTACGGAGGCGGGCGTGAACCGGTAGACCGTCGCGCCGCCCTTCGACTCGACGTCCGCCAGCACACCGAGCATGTCGGCCAGGGGCCGCTTCAGCGGGCCGGGGGCCACCGCCGTCAGGTCGGCCTGAAGGAGGACGTGGTCGACGGGCTCCGGGAGCTGCGGGGCGAGCAGACGCGCGGCATGCGTGGCGGCAGCGGCCCGCTCGGCGGCGGTGAGGGCCTCGCGGGGGACCGGACGGTGATGGCGCCGGTGGTGCACGGGCAGCTTGTCACCCGGACCGGACGGCCCGGCGGCCGGCGCGTGGTCGGGACGCTCGCCCAGCAGAGCACGGCCGTGGGCGGACAGGGCGCCGCGGCCGGTGACGCCCAGCAACTCCGCCTCGGACAGCACCCACTGGGCGAGCCGGGAGCGGGGGTCGACGTCCGCCGTCCGAGCCTGGGTGCCGCGCGGGGGCCGCTCCCAGCGCAGACGGGCGAGCACCGACTCCGGGGCGGCGGAGGCCCCCTCCGGAAGCCCGGCGAGCAGGGTCAGTACGCGCAGGCGTACCTCCGGCGCGGCCGAACGGTCCAGTCCCGGGCCGAGCGCGGAGAGCGCGCGGTCCTTCGCGTCCCGCCCGCCGACGAGCCCCGGGACACGGGTGGCGGCGAGCCAGGCGGTGGCCAGAGCGGCCCAGCGTTCGGCGACGGGCAGCTCCAGCCACTCGTCGTAGGCCGGGGTCGCCGCATACCGCTCGTCGGCCTCACCGTCCGAGGCGAGCAGTCCCGCCCCGTAAGCGAGTTCGACCCAGAAGGCGGCCACGGGCTCCGGAACGTCGAGCGCCACGGCGGTCCGCTTGAGGTCCCGCACGCTCAGCCCCCCGGCCCGCAGGACGGCCGGTCCGCCCTCGTCCCAGTCCTTGAGCAGTTCCTCGACGGTCGCGAGCGCGGTGTACGCCTGCCCGGCCGCCGTCGCGTCGACGATCCCCGGGGGGTGCGTGGCGGCGGCCTCCACGGCGGGCGGCAGCGGCTCGGTATGGCGGTGTGCCCGCCCCGAGCGCAGGTGCAGGGCCACCTCGCGGGGCAGTACGACCGTGCCGGGCGCGGTCGGCAGCAGCAGACCGCGGTCGAGGAGCCAGCGCAGTCGCGGCGCGGGGTCGGGGGTCACCTGGCCGTACGGCGGCCCCCAGACGAGCCGGGAGAGCACCTCCAGCGACTCGGCGGGAGCCGCTTCCAGCAGACGCGCCATCCGGGCACGGTCGGTGAACAGTTCCGTCAGCCGGGCCACGGCGGACACGGCGTCAGGAGTGCTGGGCAGCCCGGTCGCGGAGATGATCTCCTGGATCCGCCCGGGCGACATCCCGGCGGCGGCCTCGGCGGCGGTGGGGCCGAGCCCGGTGGGGGAGGGGTGCTGCGGCGAGGGGGCCAGCACCTCCCGCGCGGTGCGCACGAGCCGGAGACGGTCGTCGGCGCCCCAGACCAGGGCCTGGTCGCGCAGGGTGGCGAGAGTACGGGGCAGCGCCTCCGCGACCACGGGATCGGCCTCGGCCCCGCCGTCACCGGCCATCAGCCCGAGGAGTTCGTCGTACGAAGCCGGGTCCCCGGCCACGGCCAGGGCCTCGGCGGTCCCCAGCGCGAACCGGTCGAGGCGTTCGAGCGCCCGTACGACACTCGCGCGGGTCGCGGCCCGCGAGGCGAGCTGGGTGATGTCGGTGGGGACGGGGGTGACGAGGTCCGGACGGTCACGGAGGAGAGCGGACAGGGAGACGTCGTCCCGCGCACGCAGAGACTCGGCCAGCGAACGCGGGGCGGCTCCGCCGGCGACCGGGACTTCCGTGAGTGAGCGCTCCTCGGGGGTCATCCGGTCAACGGTAGCGGGTGGGGTGGGGATGACGCTTGGGGGCGCCACAACCAGCCCACCCGGCATTCAAACCGCCCACGACCTCACACCCGGGCACCGAACCGCCGCCCGTGGCCTGGTGGGGCACCTTCAGCCCGTCCGGCGTTTGAGGACGAGGCCGTTGAGGCCGTTGAGGCCGATGGGGGTGTGGGGGCGTAGCCCCCGGGGGTGGGTGGTGGCGGGGAGCGCCTGTGGCCCGGTGGGGCACCTTCAGCCCGTCCGGCGTTTGAGGACGAGGCCGTTCAGGCCGATGGGGGGTGCGGGGGCGAAGCCCCCGTGGACCTCGCACCCGGGATACGGTACGTGTCAATACAGGCCCACCCCGGAGGGGCTTCGTGGGGATCGAGAGCGACCGCCTGGTCTTCGACTACCTGAGCCGCGTCGGAGACCTGGCCCAGCAGCGCCAACTGCCATCCGCCGCGCGCATGCGCCTGGTGTCGGAGCTGCGCAACGAGATCGACCGGCGCCGCGCGAAGTCCCCGGTCGACAGCCCGGCCGCGGTCCGCCGCATCCTCTCCCGCCTCGGCACGCCTGACGAGGTCGTGACCGCCGTGTCGGAGGACGCGCCGGGCGAAGCCCCGGGAAGCCGTCCCGCCGCCGTGCCCGTCCAGCGTTCGAAGGGCACCGGCTCCGAGGACCGCCCGAAGGGCTTGCGGCGCGTCGTACCCCGCCCCCGCCAGGCCGCCGCTTCCCCTTCGGTGGACGCGGACACCTCCCGGAGCGCCGCTTCCCCGCCCCACCTGGCCGGAGCGCACGAACTGGGCGACAGCGCGGGCCAGGGGGACTGGTGGCGTGCAGAGGGCGGGTCGGGCGGGGCGTTCGGACTCGGTGACGAGGTACCCGGGTTCGTGGGCGGTGTGGAGATCCCCGAACTGCTGAAACCCCCGCCGGGCGACGCGCCGAAGCGGGAGGCGGACCTCGAGCAGCTGGAACCGGAACCGGCCATGGAGGCAGCCGCCGAGGAGACCGCGGCCCCGCGCCGCCGGCTGCCCCGGCTCACCGCCCGGCGCAACCCCCTGCTGCTTCTGGCCGCCGTGCTGCTGGTCGCCGGCGCGGTACTCGGCAATTTGATCGCCCTGGGCCTCGGCTGGCTGATCGCGTGGGCGTCCCGGCGGCTGACCGCCGCCGAGTCCAAGTGGGCGGTCATGGGCATGCCGGGCCTGGTCGCGGGCGCCGCCCTCGTCTGGCTGTGGGGCCGCACGGACGGCCGCTGGGGCACCCCCATCGCGGAGGGCCACATGGGCGACGCGATCGCCCAGACCTGGCCGTGGGTGATCCGGGGAGCCGCGGTCGCCTCGGCGCTGTATCTGACCTGGCGTTCACAGCGCAGGGGCTGATCCGGCCCTGGGACAATCGTTCCCATGGCCCCTCGCGCACTCACGGTCGGCTTCGACCTAGACATGACCCTGATCGACTCCCGGCCCGGTATCCATGCCTGCTACCGGGCGCTTTCCGCGCGTACGGGGACGTACATCGACGCCGATCTGACCATCACCAGGCTGGGGCCGCCGCTGGTCGAGGAACTGGTGAACTGGTTCCCCGCGGAGCAGGTGGACGCCATGGCCGATCTCTACCGCGAGATGTATCCGGCCATCGCGGTCGCGGCGACGCCCGCGATGCCCGGGGCCCGGGAGGCGATCGAGGCCGTACGGGCGGCCGGGGGGCGCGCGATCGTCGTCACCGCCAAGTACGAGCCGAATGCCAAGCTGCACCTGGAGCACCTGGGGATCGAGCCCGACGCGGTGATCGGGGACCTGTGGGCCGAGCGGAAGGCGGAGGCACTCGTCGCGCACGGCGCGGCGGTCTACGTCGGGGACCATACGGGGGATGTGCGGGGGGCCCGTACCGCGGGCGCGCTGTCCGTCGCCGTCGCCACCGGGCCCTGTTCCGCACAGGAGCTGCGCTCGGCGGGGGCGGATGTGGTTCTGGGTGACCTCACCGAGTTCCCGGCGTGGCTCGCCGGGTGACCTGCGGCGCGGCGGGGAGTTTTCTGCGCGCCTCCCCGTGCCCCTGACGAGGCGCGTTGTCGACCGAGGGTACGTCGTAGCTCGCCGCGCCCGCGCGACGGAGCCCTGCACCGGCTGGGCTCCGCACCCCTGCCGGGCGGGCCCTACGGGTGGTCTCCGCGGGCTTGTCTGCGGCCCTGAGCGATCGACCGGAGCAGGCCCGCGCCGGCCATCAGGAAACCCACGGCCATGAGCATGCTCAGGTCGTACATGTACGTCGGGAAAGGCTTCGTACCGAGCAGCAACGGGGCCATGGTGACCAAAGTGGACACCACCCCGGCGAAGAACACGATGGCACCGGCACGGATCAGCCAGTCGCCGGCCGCCGAGGAATTCGCTTGGGTTTTGTCACGCACCGGACCAGGGTAGTTCCCTGCGCGAGGAACAACTCGGCGACGTCTTGTCACGGGCCCCAGGACCATTAGCCTTGGTACCGGCGGGCCGTGCGGCCCGCTGAAGTTCTATCTGGCGTAGTTTCCCGAACACTTTGCAGACGCAGTTTCCGACGAGTACGAGGACGAGGACAGACGTGCCCACCGGCAAGGTCAAGTGGTTCAACAGCGAGAAGGGCTTCGGCTTTCTCTCCCGCGACGACGGCGGAGACGTCTTCGTCCATTCCTCGGTTCTCCCCGCCGGAGTCGATGCCCTGAAGCCGGGCCAGCGGGTGGAGTTCGGCGTCGTCGCAGGTCAGCGGGGCGACCAGGCGCTGTCGGTCACGATTTTGGATCCGACCCCCTCCGTTGCCGCCGCGCAGCGCAAGAAGCCCGACGAACTGGCCTCCATCGTCCAGGACCTGACGACCCTCCTCGAGAACATCACCCCGATGCTCGAGAAGGGCCGCTACCCCGAGAAGGCCTCCGGAAAGAAGATCGCGGGCCTGCTGCGCGCGGTCGCCGACCAGCTGGACGTCTGACCTCGAGCCTGACCCCGCCCTTGACGTGAGGCTGATACCCGTCAGGGGAAAGCGAGCGCGTCCGGGCCGAGGGGCGGTACGAGCCCCTCGGCCGCCGCACGTGTGAGCAGCCCCCTGACCGCGGCGTAGCCGTCCTCGCCCAGGTCGGCCGTGAACTCGTTGACGTACAGCCCGATGTGCTGGTCCGCCACCGCGGGGTCCATCTCCTGGGCGTGCTCCATGACGTAGGGGCGCGACACCTCGGGGTCCTCCCAGGCCGCGCGCACCGACGCCCGGGCGGACTCGGCGAGCAGCTTCAGCCTGTCCGCGCCCAGCGAGCGCTTGGCGATGATCGCGCCCAGGGGGATCGGCAGGCCGGTCGTGTACTCCCAGTGCTCGCCCAGGTCGGCCAACTTGTGCAGCCCGTAGTTCTGGTACGTGAAGCGCGCCTCGTGGATGACGAGTCCGGCGTCGACCTTCCCGTTCCGTACGGCGGGCATGATCTCGTGGAACGGCATCACGACGATCTCCCCGACCCCTCCGGGCACGGTGTCCGCGGCCCAGAGGCGGAAGAGCAGATAGGCCGTCGACCTCTCGCTCGGCACGGCGACCGTCCGTCCGGTGAGCTCGCCGGCCCCCGGCTCCCGGGTGAGCACCAGCGGACCGCAGCCGCGGCCCAGCGCGCCGCCGCACGGCAGCAGGGCGTACTCGCCGAGAACGTACGGCAGGACGGCGTACGACACCTTCAGGACATCGAATTCGCCGCGCTCGGCCATGCCGTTGGTGATGTCGATGTCGGCGAAGGTGACGTCGAGCGCCGGTGCGCCCGGGACGCGGCCGTGGGCCCAGGCGTCGAAGACGAAGGTGTCGTTCGGGCAGGGGGAGTAGGCGATCCGGAGGGGCTCACCGGGGGCTGCGTTCATGCTGCTTTCCAACTCTCCAGCTCTCCAATACGGGCGCCAGCTTCCCGAACCCCTCGGTGAGGGCCGCGAGGGCGTCGCCGATGCGCCAGGCGGCACGGTCGCGGGGGCCGACAGGGTTGGACACGGCACGGACCTCCACGGCGGGCGTGCCGTGCGCGGCGGCTGCCTCGGCGACGCCGAAGCCCTCCATCGCCTCGGCGAGCGCGTGCGGGTGCCGGGCGTGCAGCTCGGCGGCGCGTGCGGCGCTTCCGGTCACGGTCGACACGGTGAGTACGGCGCCGGTGCGCGCGCCGGTGGCGCCGGCGAGGTCCCGTACGAGTGATTCCGGGGGCCGGTGGGCGGAGGTGCCGAAGCCGAGCTCGGCGACGGGCAGGAAACCGTCCGGGGTCTCGGCACCGAGGTCGGCGGCGACGATCGCGTCCGCGACCACGAGAGAGCCGACGGGCGCGTGGGGTGCGAAGCCGCCCGCGATGCCAGTGCAGACGACGAGGTCGTAGGGGGTGCCCCGCAGGGCCGCGGCGGTGAGGGCGGAGGCGGCGGTGGCCGCGGCGAGACCGGGCCCTACACCGGCGGCGAGGAGGTCGAGGGCCACACCGGTGTGGCCCTGGCCGCCGATGCGGTGCAGCACCGCGCCGGGGAGCGGCACCTCGATCGCCTGGGTCGCGAACGCCCTGGCCACCGCGTCCCGTTCGGCGGGGACGGCGGTGGCCACCAGGGTTCGTACGGGGGACGTGGTCAGGACTTCTTCTCGAACTTGAAGGACCACAGGCCCGTCACGTTGTTCTCGCCCTGCTTGATGGAGACGGTCGTCGCGTTGCCGCTCGCCCCGTACTGAGAGTTGAAGAACACGCTGCCCGGGATCGTGCGGTAGGTCTCCTTGCTGGACTCGGTCAGCGGCTGACCGTTGAGCAGGATCGTCCAGCCCTTGTCCGCGATGCTCGGGTCCACGCCGAAGCGGACCGTGTCGTCGGAGGCGACCTTGATCGACTTCATGTCCTTGGCCGTGAGGCACTTCGCCAGGTCCGCGGGCGGGACCACCTTGCCGTCGTTGTAGCACGCCGTCTGGGTGCTCACCGAGTTCGTGCCGACCGTGACGGTCGCCAGCGGCGTCGGCTTGTTACAGGCGGACAGCAGGAGAAGTCCGGCGGAAACGGCGCCGAAGGCGGCTACGGCGCGGCGGGAACGCAGTGCGGTCATGGCCGAAGGCTATCGGGCGCGTCCAGCCCGCTCCCCACCTGGGGTGTGCGACGTGCCGGGTGGTGGTGCGATCAGGTGCCCGGGCGCTCCGCTGGGGGGCGGGATTTTGCGCGGTTCCCCGCGCCCCTGTCGGGGGGTGTCCGGGTGTGTTGTGATCTGCGGGCCACTGTGGCTGTTCGCGCGGTTCCTCGCGCCCCTGTTCGGGTGGTTCGGTGCGTTCTGGACTGCGGGTGCGCTGTGGGTTTGCGCAGTTCCCCGCGCCCCTTGGGAGCGCGCTTCGCGCGCATGCATTGCGGGGGCCCGTGTGTCGGCGGAGCCCGGCGTCCGTCTGCGGGGTCGTTGTGGCTGGTCGCGCAGTTCCCCGCGCCCCTTGGGGGCGCGCTTCGCGCGCATGTCTTGGGGGGAGCCGGGTGTCGGCAGAGGTGCGGGCCTCTAGAGGAGCGTGCCCCGGGGGCGGGGCGTGGTGCCGTGGCGGGCCGAGGCGAGCAGGCCCCGGATCGTTGTCAGCCAGCCTGTCGCGACGATCGCGGCACCCACCGCGAGCCCGAGTACTCCGTTCAGCGGCAGCACGATGCCGATCGCCCCGCCGAGCACCCAGGCCATCTGCAGAAGGGTCTCGGAGCGGGCGAAAGCGGACGTGCGCACCAGTTCCGGCACGTCCCGCTGGATCAGCGCGTCCAGCGACAGCTTGGCGAGAGCCTGCGCGAACCCGGCGACCGCCGCCAGACACGTCACCAGGAACGCGCCGAAGAAGACGGCCGCGATGATCGCGGCGCCCAGCACGAACGCCACGACCGTCACGATGATCATTTCCGGGGCGCGGGATTTCAGCCAGGCGCCGACGGCCGTGCCCAGCGCGTTGCCCGTGCCCGCCGCGACGCCCACGATGCCCAGGGACACCGCCGCGCTCTCGCCGGTGAGCGGGTGCTCGCGCAGCAAGAACGCCAGGAAGAAGATCAGGAAGCCGGACAGGCAGCGCAGGGCCGCGTTGGCGCCCAGGGCATGGGTGACCGCGGGGCCGACCGTGCGCAGACCGGGGCGGCGCTGTGCCGTGGTGCGGCGCGCGCCGTGGAGGTGCTCGGCGTCCGCGGCCAGCAGCGCCCGGTCCTCGCCTTTGGCGGAGTCGACCTTCGGCGGCAGCGAGAAGGACAGGAACGTGCCCACGGCGAAGATCACGAAGGCGCCGTACAGCGGCCAGGAGGGGCCTATGGTGTGCAGCCCGGCGCCGATGGGCGCGGCCATGCCGGTCGCGAGCAGACCGCTGAGGGTGACCCGGGAGTTGGCCTTCACCAGGGAGAAGCGGGGCGGCAGCAGCCGGGGCACCACGGCGCTGCGGACCACGCCGTACGCCCTGGACGCGACGAGGACGCCGAGCGCTGCCGGGTACAGCTCCAGGCCGCCGGTCGCGACCGCTCCCGAGATGATCAGCGCGAGAAGGGCGCGGGCGAGCATCGAGCTCGCCATCGCGGCCCGGCGGCCGTGCGGGAGGCGGTCGAGGAGCGGGCCGATCACGGGTGCCAGGAGCGTGAACGGCGCCATGGTGATGGCGAGGTAGAGCGCGACGCGTCCGCGGGCCTCGTCGGTCGGTACGGAGAAGAAGACCGTGGAGGCGAGGGCGACGGTGATCATGACGTCGCCGGCGCCGTTCACGGCATGCAGTTCGATCAGCTTGCCGAGGCCGGACTCGCCCGCCCCGTGCGCGTGGGTGGCCTTGCGGATGCCCCGCGCGGCTCCGGTCACCGGCAGGTGCAGGGCACGGCCGATCGCGCGGACGGACCCGCCCAGCCGGCCCGAACCGCCACTCCGGCTGCGCCCCTTGACCCCGCCGGCCCCGGCGGTTCCATGGGACGACCTCGCGGCTGCCACCCCGTCATAGTGCCCCGAGAACGGCGGGGCTAGTGCGGTTATCGCCTCGTACGGGGGCGAGTGGCGTTCTCCTCGCGTCCCCTCGCGCCTCCTCGCGTCTCGTCCGGAGTGCGGGACCGGCGGCGGTGCCGCTCCGAGGGGCCGGGGACCGTGCGGCAACGCGCCTGGCCGGGCACGGAGGGCCGGGTCCGGCGCCTTGCTGTGAGCCGGCTGTGAGCCCCGCTGAAACCGAGCCAGCGACTCGGTGTGGGCGCAGCGGCCCGGAGAAGGTAGCGTGCGTAGCGCGCCGTGGCGATCGTTCTCGGCCGCGCGCCTCTCATCCATCCCGCAGAATGGGTGGTGTAGGTGCGCCCGAGCGCGATCGGGCGCGGACGTCGACGCGGCCCCCTGGTCCGCTCCGTCCGCTCCCCCAGCCGAGGAAGGGCGCACCCGTGAGACGGCGTAGGAGAGAAGCGATACCTGTGAGCGCAGCGACAACGCGAAGCCGCACCCCCGACCGCCTGTGCGCCGAGGCAGTCGACCTCGCCCGTGCCGCCGCCGAGGAGGCCGCCGCGCCCGGCGTCGTCGGCGAGCACGTGGGGATGGTGTCCGAGGGCGATCGCGTTGTCACGCACTTTTTCGAGTGCAAGGAACTCGGCTACCGGGGCTGGCGCTGGGCGGTGACCGTCGCGCGGGCGTCACGTGCCAAGGTGGTGACGCTGGACGAGACGGTCCTCCTGCCCGGCTCCGACGCGCTGCTCGCGCCGGAGTGGGTGCCGTGGAGCGAGCGGCTGCGCCCGGGGGACCTCGGTCCCGGCGACCTGCTTCCGACGGACGCCGAGGACCTGCGCCTGGAGCCCGGGTTCTCCGGTGAGGACGCGCCCCCGCCGAGCGCCGCGGTCTCCGGAGAGATGGCGGAGCTGGTCGAGGCGGAGGACGCGGAGGTGGCCGGAGGCGTCCCGGCGAACCTGCCGTTCGCGCCGACGCGCGGTTCGATCGCGTCCGTGGCGGAGGAACTGGGCATGCGACGCGCCCGGGTCCTGTCCCGCTACGGGCTGCACACGGCGGCGGACCGCTGGGAGGACGCGTTCGGGGCGAGAACCCCGATGGCCCAGGCGGCACCCGCGACCTGCGTCAGCTGCGCGTTCCTGGTGCCGGTCGGCGGATCGCTGGGGCAGGCCTTCGGCGTGTGCGCCAATGAGTTCTCTCCCGCGGACGGCCGCATGGTCTCCCTGTCGTACGGCTGCGGAGCGCACTCGGAGGCGGCGGTGATGCCGAAGACGCCGCAGCCGGCTCCGCCGGTGGTGGACGAGACGAGGGTGGAGCCGTTCCCGCTGCGGCCGTCTCCCGACTCGGGCTCGGTGCCGGCCGTCTCCGACGAGGCCGCGGCGGAGTTGGGACACTCTTGACCCGGCGGCTCGCGGGCGCCGGGTACGTCGTCGCCCGCGGGTGCGTGGTGGGTTCTGCGCGCGACCGAGTCACCGCACGGTTCGGCTTTCCGCCGGGACAGGGCACTGTCGGCTCCAGCGAGTAGCCTCCGGGGAGTGGAGCGCCCTGAAGGGGCGCGGGGCTGTCTCGGTATGCGGCTCCGCCGCGCGGGCGCGACCAGCCAGAACGGACCCGCAGGTGATGAACCGCAATTCCCGCGGAGCGCTTGGCTTCGGCGGCACGCCGATGAGGAGAGTGAACGTGAGCAAGTTCGTGCGGCCGGCAGCGGAGGGTGCGGACCCTTTCGGGACGGCGCGACTGCGACGCGGCGTGCTGGACGCCTGGGTCACCAGCCCGGCCCGGTTCCGTGAGGACGCCAACGCCGAGGAGGACCTGGTACTCGGCGGGTACCGGGACCGACTGGTCGTGGAGCTCGCGCAGAACGCCGCCGACGCGGCGGCCCGGGCGAAGGTCCCCGGCCGGCTGCGGCTCACCCTGCGCGAGGGCGTGCTCATCGCCGCCAACACCGGCGCGCCGCTGGACGCGGCCGGCGCCGAGTCGCTGTCCACGCTGCGGGCCTCCGCCAAGCGCGACGCCCACGAGAGCGCCGTCGGCCGCTTCGGCGTCGGCTTCGCGGCCGTCCTCGCCGTCAGCGACGAACCCGCGGTGGTCGGACGGCACGGAGGCGTGCGCTGGTCCCTGGCCGAGGCCCGGCAGCTGAGCGCCGAGACCGCCCGGCACAGCCCCGGCCTCGGCGACGAGATCCGCCGCCGTGACGGACATGTGCCGCTGCTCAGGCTGCCGTTCGCCGCCGAGGGCACCGCCCCGGACCCGTACGACACGGCCGTCATCCTGCCGCTGCGCGACGCGGCCGCCGCCGACCTCGCCGAGCGGCTCCTGACCACCGTCGACGACGCCCTCCTCCTCGCCCTGCCCGGCCTCGAAGAGGTCGTCGTGGAGATCGAGGGCGCGGCCCCCCGCACCCTGAGCCGCCGCGCCGACGGCACAGACACGGTCGTGGAGGACTCCCGGGACGGCACCACCCGCTGGCGCACCGCCGAGGGGAGCGGCCCGCTCACCCCGGAGCTCCTCGCCGACCGCCCGGTGGAGGAGCGGCTGCGCCCCCACTGGTCCCTCACCTGGGCCGTCCCAGTGAACGCCGACGGAACCCCCGCCAGACCGCGTACGGCACCGGTCGTGCACGCCCCCACCCCGAGCGACGAGGCGCTCGGAGTGCCCGCCCTGCTCATCGCCTCGTTCCCGCTGGACACCACCCGCCGACGTGCCGCTCCGGGACCGCTGACCGACTTCCTGGTGGAGCGCGCGGCCGACGCGTACGCCGAACTCCTCGCCTCCTGGCGCCCGGTGACCTCCGGCATCATCGACCTGGTCCCGGGGCCGCTCGGCAAGGGCGAACTGGACGGGGCCCTGCGCCGGTCCATTCTCGAACGGCTCCCGCGCACCGCCTTCCTGCCCCCGGCGTCCGACGCGTCCGGCCAGGGCGACGACTCCGGGCTGCCCGAGGCACTGCGCCCGCGCGACGCCGAGATCGTGGAGGGCGCCGGCGCCGACACGGTGCGCGTGCTCGCCGAGGTGCTGCCGAGCCTTCTGCCCGCGGGACTTGAACGGCGCCCGGAGCTGCGGACGCTGGGCGTGGCCCGCCTGCCGCTGACGGAGGCGGTCGACCGCCTCGCGGGCCTGGAGAAGGAGCCCGGCTGGTGGTGGCGGCTGTACGACAGCCTGGCCGGGGTCGACCCGGACCGGCTCTCGGGGCTGCCCGTGCCGCTGGCCGGGGGCACCGCCTCCGACTCCTTCCAGGCCGCCCCGACCACCATCGGACCCCGGCAGGTCCTGCTGCCCACCGTGGACGGCCCGCCGGTGGCTCCCGAGGCCCTCGCCCGGCTCGGCCTGAAGATCGCGCACCCGGATGCCGCCCATCCCCTCCTGGAGAAGCTGGGCAGCCTTCCGGCCACCCCGCGTGCCGTGCTCACGACCCCTCAGGTGCGGGCCGCCGTCGCCGCCTCCCTGGACGACGAGGGCCCCGGCTGGGACCAGGAGGGCCTGGACGCCGAGGAGTTGGCCGACACCGTGCTCGCCCTCGTCCGGGACGCCGGGCTCGAACCCGGTGACGAGCCGTGGCTCGGCGCCCTGGCCCTGCCCGACGAGGACGGCGAACTCGCGCCCGCAGGGGAACTGGTCCTGCCCGGGAGTCCCTTCGCGAGCGTCATGAGCGAGGGCGAACTCGCCTTCGTGGACGCCGAGTACGCCGAGCGCTGGGGCGAGCAGCCGCTGGCCGCCTGCGGGGTGCTCGCCACCTTCGCCCTCGTCCGCGCCACGGACGTCGTCCTCGACCCCGACGAACTGGAACCCCGCGACGCGGACTTCGCCGAACCCGACGACGCCGGGCTGCTCGACGCCGTGGACGTGTGGTGCGAGGACGTCCTCGACCGGCTGCCGGACACCCCCGTGCCGCCGGTGGCGACCGAGATCGTCGCCGTACGCGACCTCGACCTCGTGGACGACGACCGCTGGCCCGAGGCCCTCGCGCTACTGTCCCGGCCTCCGCTGCGGGACGCGCTCACCCAGCCGGTGCGCATCCTGCTGCCGGACGGCACCCACGAGATCGTGCGCCCGTACACGGCCTGGTGGCTGCGCGATCACCCGGTGCTCGACGGGCGGCGGCCCGCCGGTCTGCGCGCCGCGGGCGGCGATCCGCTGCTCGCCGGCCTGTACGACGAGGCCGACGCGACCGGCTTCGACGACGAGCAGGTGCTGCGCGCCCTCGGCGTGCGGACGACGGTGGCCGCCCTGCTGGACGAGCCGGGCGGCGCCGCCGAACTGCTGGACCGGCTCGCCGACCCCGGTCGTCAGGTATCGGCCGCCCAGCTGCACGCCCTGTACGGGGCGCTGGCCGATCTGGACCCGGAGCAGGTGACCCTGCCGGACGAGTTGCGCGCGGTGGTCGACGGCCGGGTCGCCATCGTCGATGCCCCCGACGCGGTGGTCGTGGACTCGCCCGATCTGCTGCCCTTCACCGAGGGTGTTCCGCTGCTGCCCGTCCCGCCGGCGCGCGCCGCCTACCTGGCCGAACTGTTCCAGGTGCGGCGGCTGAGCGAGTCGGTGTCGGGCGAGGTCACCTCACAGGGCGTCGAGCACGAGGTGCCGGAGTCCGTACGGGTACTGCTCGGGCCCGCCGCCCTGACGTCGTACGCCGAGCACGAGGAACTCGTCGTGGACGGTGTGGAGATCGACTGGCGGCTCACGGCGGACGGTGTCCTGCACGCCGCCACCCTGGAGGGCGTCGCCGCCGGGCTCGCATGGGCGGCGGCCCAGTGGCCGCGCCGATTCGAGGTGGCGGCCCTGCTGGAGGATCCGTCCCGCACCGAGGAACTGGCCCGGGACCGCTGGTTCGACTGAGCGGTCACCGCCAAATCCGCTTGCCGATCCGGCAGTTCCCACCGGCAGGATGAGTACCGTGCAGAGTAATTCCAGGAAACGATGGACCAGCGCGCGCCGTGGCACAGGATTGGTTGTGCTCACGCTCGGTGTCGTTGCCGCAGTGTGCGTGGGACCCGGCGCCTACGAATCATGGCGGGACAGCCGTTCGCTGGACCAGGCTTGTGACGGCACCTTGGCCCAGGGAGGGCTCCGGGCCGCCCTGCATTCCTCGCACATCCGTGCACGCCCCGATGAGCAAGGGGGGGACTACATGTCGTCCTGCCTGGTCAACAGGCCGGACACCGGTCAGCACGGCGGGGCCTTGGATGTGCGCATACGCTGGAGCAGCGACGAGGTCCCGTCCGGTGCCCAGGTCTGGTACGAGGGCAGTGACGACGATTTCAGGGGACGGGCCGCACCTCTGGGGGGCGGCTGGCCGGGCATCGTCAGGGCTGACGGGGACGCTCAGGTCATCGTCGCGCTCGACTGCCGCAATCAGAAGAACAAGGCGCTCGTCGTTCAGGGCGACCTCGTCTCGCCGCCGCAGGACACGAGGCGGGAAGGCACCGTGGCCGACGGCCTGGGCCGGGTGACCGCGGAGACGGCCCTGAAGGCGGCGGGCAGATATGGATGCGAGGCGAGTGGCGGCGGGAAACTCACGCAGGTGAGGGTTCCGGACCGGCGCACGACCGGAAGCACGGAACCCGTGGAGAAGGCCGAGGGGTCGTGTTCCGCCGTGCGAGGACTCTCTCGCCAGGCGACGGCGGCCGGGGTTCCGGACATCATGGAGTATCCGGCGGATTCCCGTGCGCCGCAGGTGAACTGCTATCTCCTCACGCCCGGCAAGAAGCCGGGCTATGGCCTGTACGCCTATTACGGCGCCGTCGCCAAGGACTTCCGGGTGAGTTCCTATGGCGGCGGTTCACGATTCACCGGCAAGGACACCGCCTGGGCCACCGCGCGATGCCCTCAGTACGCGGAGCCCGCCAGGTTCGCGCTGTACCGCCTCCACGAACCCGGCACCGACCGCGACGCGTATTCCGTCCGCGCCTACTCCGCGGACTTCGCCGAAGCCGCGCTGAAGTCGTTCGCCGACGACGAGGCGAAGCGGCGTGGCTGCACCGATGTGCGGATGGTGTCCGGTCCGGCGGTGTAGGCGCTGCCGGGGCGGCCCGGGTCACGGTCCCGGACCGCCCGGGCCGGTCCCAGGTAGCGCGACGACAAAGTGATCAGATCTTGTACAACCGTCGGGCCTGGTCACGGATCTGATGTCACGAGTCAACAGACTCACCAGACACTCGGGCCCCACGTGAAGCCAACCCGTGGGTCCCTCTCTCCCATTTGGGGAACGCATGCGCATTCGCGCCACTGTGGCCGCCGTCTCCGGCGCCCTGGCCCTGTCCGCTCTTGCCCTGCCGGCCGCGCACGCCGCCGGTACCGCCGCGCCTTCGTACCAGGAGGGCGCCGCGAAGGTTCTGCGCGCCGCCCGTGCCGCCCACGGCATGTCCGCGTTCACCGCCGCGAAGCCCGCCACTGGCCGGCCCTACGCCCTGCACGCCACCTTCTCGAACCTCAAGATCGGCAAGGCGTACAAGGTCGGCACCACCAACCATGTCGCGCTCTCCGTCTCGTACACGCTGACGCATGGCACCGAGGTCAACATCAAGGCGTCCGACTTCGCCACCGGCCCCTACATCTACAAGGGTGTGAGCAGCAACCCCAGCAAGGTGATCTTCGGGGACGACGCGGCCACCTGCACGGCCACCTCGTCGACCGTCGCCGTCTGCAAGGGCGACATCGACATCCACCCGTCCGACGGCCTCCTCGAGAACGCGGACGCGGGCTCCTGGAACGTCGGCGCGCTGGCCATCAAGTGGAACGGCCAGCAGGGCAAGGCCAACCCCGACCTCTCCAAGGTCGGCGTCGCCGAGAAGGGCGGTCTCGGCAGCACCCTGATCCAGCGCAACGCCACGCTGACGACCGACGCGTCCCCCGAGCCGGTGAAGAAGGGCGCGACCATCACGGTCAAGGGCAAGCTGTCCCGCGCCAACTGGGAGACCGGCCACTACGGGGCGTACGGCAGCCAGTCGGTGAAGCTGCAGTTCGCCAAGAAGGGCAGCACCACCTGGACGACACTCGAGACCGTCAAGGGGGACAGCGCGGGCAACCTGAAGACCACGGTCAAGGCGTCCGTGGACGGCTCCTTCCGCTACTCCTTCGCGGGTAACTCGACCACCTCGGCGGTCACCTCGGCGTCCGGCTTCGTCGACGTCAAGTAACCACCCGGCAGTACGGCAGTACGGCAGTACGTCACCGCGTCACCGCGTCACCGCGTCACGCCGGGAAGCGGCGGCCGACCCACTTCCACAGAAGTTCCAGGACGGCCGCCGCCACCGCCGCGACACCGACGGCGATCCATGGAATCGCGACCCCGACCAGCTTCAGCGCGAAGAAGTGCTGGAGCCAGGGCACGATCAGCACGAACAGGAAGGCCACGCCCATCGCGGCTACCAGGAGGATCCGCCACCAGGTGTAGGGCCGGGCGACGATGGCCAGCACCCACATGGAGATCAGGAAGAGCGTGAGGGTCGCCGCGCTGGTCTCCGCGTCCAGCGAACCCGGGCCCGTGTAGTGGTGGCGGGCGATCAGATACGTGATGAAGGTCGCGACGGCCGCCACGGTGCCGCCCGGGACCGAGTAGCGCATCACCCGTCGTACGAAGTGCGGCCGGGCCCGCTCCTTGTTGGGGGCCAGCGCCAGGAAGAAGGCCGGGACGCCGATCGTCAGGGTCGACAGCAGCGTCAGATGCCGGGGCAGGAACGGGTACTCCACCTGCCAGCACACCACCAGCACCGCGAGCAGCACCGAGTACACCGTCTTGACCAGGAACAGCGTGGCGACCCGCGTGATGTTCCCGATCACGCGCCGGCCCTCCCCGACGACCGCCGGCAGCGTGGCGAAGCTGTTGTCGAGCAGCACGATCTGTGCCACCGCCCGGGTCGCCTCCGAACCCGAGCCCATCGAGACACCGATGTCGGCGTCCTTGAGCGCGAGCACGTCGTTCACGCCGTCGCCGGTCATCGCCACCGTGTGCCCGCGCGACTGGAGCGCGCCCACCATGTCCCGCTTCTGCTGTGGGGTGACCCGTCCGAAGACGGTGCCCTTGTCGAGCGACTTCGCCATCTCGTCCTGGTTCGTGGGCAGCCGCCGGGCGTCCAGGACCTCACCCGCGACGCCGAGCTTTCCCGCCACCGCTCCCACGGAGACCGCGTTGTCGCCGGAGATCACCTTGGCGTGGACGTTCTGGTCCGCGAAGTAGCGCAGGGTGTCGGCGGCGTCCGGACGCAGCCGCTGCTCCAGGACGACAAGGGCGGTGGGCCGGGCGCCCGATGCGACCTGGGAGTCGTCCAGGTCCCGGGAGACACGGGCCAGCAGCAGCACGCGCAGCCCCTGCTCGTTCAGCCGCTCGGTCTCGGACAGGGCGGGGTCGTCGGGGTCCAGGAGGACGTCCGGGGCGCCCAGCAGCCAGGTGCTGGACTCTCCGTCGCCCTCGCTGAACGAGGCGCCGCTGTACTTGCGCGCGGAGGAGAAGGGCATGGCCTCGGTGCAGCGCCAGTCCTCGCTGTCGGGGTAGGCGTCGATGATCGCCTGGAGGGAGGCGTTGGGGCGCGGGTCCGACTCGCCGAGCGCACCGAGGACCTTGCGTATGTACGTCTCGTCGGCGCCCTGGAGCGGGCGCAGTTCGGTGACGTCCATGCCGCCCTCGGTGAGCGTGCCCGTCTTGTCGAGGCAGACGGTGTCGACGCGGGCGAGCCCCTCGATGGCGGGCAGCTCCTGGACGAGCACCTGCTTGCGCCCCAGCCGTATCACCCCGATGGCGAAGGCGACGGAGGTCAGCAGGACGAGCCCTTCGGGAACCATGGGCACGATGCCGCCGACCGTGCGGGCCACGGAGTCCTTGAAGTCGTTCTGCTTGGCCACGAGCTGGCTGATGACCAGGCCGATCGCGGTCGGGACCATCATCCACGTCACGTACTTGAGGATGGTGGAGATACCGGTGCGCAGCTCCGAGTGGACCAGGGTGAAGCGGGCCGCCTCCTCGGCGAGGAGGGCGGCGTAGGCCTCGCGCCCCACCTTGGTCGCTCTGAAGGCGCCGCCTCCCGCGACGACGAAGCTGCCGGACATGACGGGATCGCCGGACCGTTTGACGACGGGGTCGGCCTCTCCGGTCAGCAGTGACTCGTCGATCTCCAGGCCGTCGGTCTCGACGCAGGTGCCGTCGACCACGATCTTGTCGCCGGGGCCGATCTCGATGATGTCGTCCAGCACGATCTCGGAGGTGCCGACCTCGGCGGTCATCCCGTCCCGGCGCACCGTCGGTCGTGCCTCGCCGATCACGGCCAGCGAGTCCAGGGTCTTCTTGGCCCGCCATTCCTGGATGATGCCGATACCGGTGTTGGCGATGATCACGTAACCGAAGAGGCTGTCCTGGAACGGCGCCACGAACAGCATGATCAGCCAGAGCACGCCGATGATGGCGTTGAAGCGGGTGAAGACGTTCGCACGGACGATCTCGCCCAGGGAGCGGCTGCTGCGGACGGGTATGTCGTTGACCTCACCGCGGGCGACCCGCTCGGCCACCTGGGCGGCGGACAGCCCCCGCGTCGGGCCCGGCACCGGGAAGGGGTGCACAGGGTCGAGCTCGGCGCCCGCGTCGATGTGCGTCATGCATTCGACGGTACGTGCGGTAGGGCACGTTCACCCGCTGAGCGGACGGTGCTGCGCGGGCTACCGTCCGTCGGCCGCCGCGGCCCGCTTGATCGCCGCGTCACGCCTGCGGACGTACCAGACGCCGATGCAGCCGAGGCCCGCGCCCGCGAGGCAGGTCCACAGCCACCAGGTGTGCCCGTGGTCGTGGAACCAGCCGTAGAACGGCAGCTGGGCCAGGAAGAGGACGAACCAGAGGATCGTGCCGCCGGTGATGGTGGCGACCACGGGGCCCTCAAGGGGCTCCGGCGCCTCGTGCTTGGGGGTCCACTTCGCCATGCGAACAGCTTACGAGGCGGCCACCCGGGGTCGGCCGAGACCCTGGGCGCTGCGCGCAGCGCGGCCCTCCCAAGGGGTCTACGCGCGGAGATAGCGATCTAGGCCTCATATGTTCATACTGAAACGGTTTGAGTCTGGCCGCTTTTCTTCGTACGAAGTGCCAATGGCTACTCCGTGAGGGGTGTTGGCGATCATTCGGCGATCTTTCAATGGCGAGACTCGATCACGTTTGTCATAGTCCCCTGCACAGTCCCCCGCACCATTGAGGTCCCGCATGCCCACCTCGGCCTCCGCCAAGGTCCCCGCCCCGCAGCAGCCGGGCACCCGGCCGCCGTCCGGCGCTCTCGACCGTTACTTCAAGATCTCCGAGCGGGGCAGCACGCTGTCGCGCGAGGTCCGCGGCGGCTTCGCGACCTTCTTCGCGATGGCCTACATCATCGTGCTGAACCCGATCATCCTCGGCAGCGCGGAGGACATGTACCACCACCACCTCGACCACGGTCAGCTGGTCACCGCCACCGCCGTGACCGCGGCCTTCACCACGCTGCTCATGGGCGTGATCGGCAACGTCCCGATCGCTCTGGCCGCCGGCCTCGGCGTGAACACGGTCGTGGCCCTGCAGCTCGCCCCGCGCATGTCCTGGCCGGACGCGATGGGCATGGTGGTCCTCGCCGGTTTCGTGGTGATGCTGCTGGTCGCCACCGGTCTGCGGGAACGCGTCATGAACGCGGTGCCGCTCGGTCTGCGCAAGGGCATCTCGATCGGCATCGGTCTGTTCATCATGCTGATCGGCCTCGTCGACTCCGGCTTCGTCACCCGTATCCCGGACATCGCGAAGACGACCGTGCCGCTCCAGCTCGGCGGCGACGGACACCTCAACGGCTGGCCGGTACTGGTCTTCATCCTCGGCACGCTGCTCACCTTCGCGCTGATCGTCCGCAAGGTGCCGGGCGCGATCCTGATCTCGATCGTCACGATGACGGTTCTCGCGCTGGTCCTGAACTCGGTCGCCAAGATCCCGTCCTGGGGACTGACCGTGCCCAAGTGGCCCGGCAACCCCGTCGCCAGCCCCGACTTCGGCCTGATCGGCAAGGTGAGCCTGTTCGGCGGCTTCGGCAAGGTCGGTTTGCTGACCGGCCTCCTGTTCGTCTTCACGGTCCTGCTGTCGTGCTTCTTCGACGCGATGGGCACGATCATGGGCATCAGCGACGAGGCCAAGCTGACGGACGCCGAGGGCAATATGCCCGGCATCAACAAGGTCCTCTTCGTCGACGGCATCGCGGTCGCGGCGGGCGGCGTCAGCTCCTCCTCCGCCACCACCTGCTTCGTGGAGTCCACGGCGGGTGTGGGCGAGGGCGCGCGTACGGGCTTCGCGAACGTCGTCACGGGCGCCCTTTTCGCGGTGGCCCTCTTCCTCACCCCGGTCGCCACGATGGTGCCTTCCCAGGCGGCCACCCCGGCCCTGGTCACGGTCGGCTTCCTGATCCTGTCCAACTCCGTCACGGAGATCGACTGGTCGGACTACACGATCGCCATACCGGCCTTCGTGACCATGCTGATGATGCCCTTCACCTACTCGATCACCAACGGCATCGGCATGGGCTTCATCACCTTCGCCGCCCTGCGCCTGGCCGCGGGCCGTGGACGCGAGGTCCCGGTGGCCCTGTATGTGGTGGCGGCGGTGTTCGGCTTCTACTACCTGATGCCGGCGCTGGGCCTGACCTGATCTTCAGGGCCTGCCTGATCAGGTGACCCCGTAGAACCGCTCCGTCTCCTCGACGGCGGCCTGGAACCGTTCGTCGAAATCATGTCGAGTGAGCGTCCGGACGACATAGTCCTGGACGCTCATTCCTCGTTTTGCGGCATGTTCCCGGAGCCTGTCGAGCAGCTCCCCGTCCATCCGCACGCTGAGCACGCTGGTCCCCATGGCACGAGGGTTGCCCGCCCCGGGCCGCCGACACGTCACGTTCCGCTGCTTTGTCACTCATATGAGTGATGTGCGCGGAGCGGCTGTTTCGGTGCCGGGCGAGGGAACAGAGGCTCGGAAGTGGTCGGCGTCACCCATGAGGCGGCGCGCTCCGGTGGTCCTTAGGGAAAGTAATGAGTTATGCTAAAGAGCATGGCTGACCTGACCCATGGCGACGACGTTGCCGCCGTGAACGCTCTCCGCTCCGCTGTGATGCGCCTGTCGCGCCGACTGAAGCATCAGCGCGTCGACGAGTCGCTGAGCCCGACCGAGATGTCGGTGCTCGGCACCCTGGCCCGCTGCGGCTCCGCCACGCCGGGCGAGCTCGCCCGCAAGGAGCACGTCCAGCCGCCGTCGATGACCCGCATCGTGGCACTGCTGGAGAGCAAGGGTCTGGTCCAGCTCGAGCCGCACCCCGAGGACCGGCGCCAGAAGGTGGTCACCCAGACCGAGCGGGCCGAGGCGATGCTCGAGGAGAGCCGTCGCAAGCGGAACGCGTTTCTGGCCGGACTGATCGAGGGCCTGGACGAGGACGAGTGGGCGAAACTCCGCGCCGCCGCCCCCGTCCTGGAGAAGCTCGCGCACCAGTGACCGTCGCGGTCCCATCCGCGCACGTTCGAGCAGTCAGCACCGTCAGCACCGTCAGCACCGCCGACGCGGTCGGCAGCGTCAAAGCCGTCACCACGCCGTCATCACAAGGAGGCGAACCCTTTTGAGTTCGGGACCCGGAACAGCTTCCGCCCCCGCACCAGCCACCCACGACTCCCCGCCCGCCCCCGGGACCCTGCCCCGGCAGACCCGCACCGCTGTCGCCGAACGGGCGACGGGGTCCGCGTCCCGCAGATCCACGATGTTCAGCTCGCTGCGCATCCGTAACTACCGCCTGTTCTTCATCGGCCAGGTCGTCTCCAACACGGGCACCTGGATGCAGCGCATCGCCCAGGACTGGCTGGTGCTCAGCCTGACCGGCTCCTCCACCGCCGTCGGGTTCACCACGGCGCTCCAGTTCCTCCCGATGCTGCTGTTCGGCCTGTACGGCGGCGTCCTGGTCGACCGCCTCCCCAAGCGTCCGACCCTGCTGGTCACCCAGTCGGCGATGGGCGCCACGGGCCTTGTCCTGGCCCTCCTCACGCTCTCCGGCCAGGTCCAGGTCTGGCACGTCTACGTCGCCGCGTTCGCCGTCGGCCTCGCCACGGTGGTCGACAACCCGGCCCGGCAGACCTTTGTCTCCGAGATGGTCGGCCCCGGGCAGCTGCAGAACGCGGTCAGCCTGAACTCGGCGAACTTCCAGTCCGCCCGGCTGGTCGGGCCCGCGGTGGCGGGCGTCCTGATCACCGGGGTCGGTACGGGCTGGGCCTTCCTGCTCAACGGCCTGTCCTTCCTCGCCCCCATCGCCGGCCTGCTGCTGATGCGCTCCCGTGAGCTGCACGTCGTGGAGCGGGCGCCGCGCGCCAAGGGCCAGCTCCGCGAGGGGCTGCGCTATGTGGCCGGGCGCCCGGAGCTGATCTGGCCGACCGTCCTGGTCGGGTTCATCGGCACCTTCGGCTTCAACTTCCCGGTCTGGCTGTCGGCGTACGCGGACGACGTCTTCCACGCGGGCGCCGGTGCCTACAGCCTCTTCAACACGCTGATGGCGGTGGGCTCGCTGAGCGGCGCGCTGCTCGCGGCCCGCCGGGGCACGGCGCGGCTGCGGGTGCTGCTGGCGGCGGCGGCCGTGTTCGGCGCGCTGGAGATCGTGACGGCCGGGGCCCCGTCCCTGTGGCTGTTCGCGCTGCTCATGGTCCCGATCGGCATCTTCGGTCTCACGGTGAACGTCACCGCGAACACGACCGTCCAGATGGGCACCGATCCCGCGATGCGCGGACGCGTCATGGCCCTGTTCATGATGGTCTTCATGGGCGGTACGCCCCTGGGCGCGCCCCTGGTCGGCTGGATCACGGACGTCTACGGTGCCCGGGTCGGCTTCGCCCTGGGAGGTCTGGTGTCCGCCGCGGCGGCGCTGACCATCGGTCTGGTCCTGGCCCGTGCGGGCGACCTGCGACTGTCGGTGGCCTGGAGCCAGGGACGGCCGAGGCTCCGCTTCGTTCCGCGCGAGCCCGAGCCGGCGACGGTGGCGGCGTGAGCGGGGTCAGCCGCGGGGGAACTCGTCGGTCTTGAGGACCAGGTCGACTACGGTGCCGGTCAGGTCGATGTCGTCGCCGAAGTCGACGGTCGTCCTGGTGACGTAGCTGCCCTCCTTGGGCTGCGTGTAGACGTAGCACGTGCCCTTGTAGGGGTCGACGATCACGTACACGGGGACCTCGGCGGTGGCGAAGGCGGTCTTCTTGGGACCGTAGTCATTGGCCGCGGTCCCCTTGGAGATGACCTCCGCGACGAACTCGACGTCCTTGTGGCGCCAGCGGCCCTTCTCCGTCATGGCCGCGCCCTCCCCGAGGGCCGTCACATCGGTGGCGAAGCCGTTGAGGTGACCGGGGTAGTCGATGCGGACGTCGGACATCAACCGCGCCTGGGGGTATTTGGCGCACAACTGCATGATGATGCCCAGGGTGATCTGCCAGTGCGTGGTCCGCTGCGGTGACATGTAGACGGTCCCCTCGACGATCTCGACCTTGTATCCCTCGGGGGTGGGCTCAAGCCGGTCGAACATCGCGTCGAGCGTGCTCTCGTCGTCGCACTCGGCCATCGCGATCCTGTCTTCGAGGACGGTCATCGTGGCGCTCCTCCCCGGCTGCCCCGGACGAGTACAGCCGCGCGGTACAACGATACGCACGGTGCTGTGGACACGCCCGGACGTGCGGGGGTACCCCCGGCGACACTGGACCCATGAGACTCTTCGCCGCGCTCGTGCCCCCTGAGGACGTCACCCATGAGCTCGCCCGCGAGGTGGCCGAGCTGAAGCGGCTGCCCGGGGCGGACGGGCTGCGCTGGACCGGCCGCCCCGGCTGGCACTTCACCCTCGCCTTCTACGGGGAGGTGGACGAGGGCGCCGTACCGGATCTGTCGGCCCACCTGGCGCACGCGGCCCGCCGTACGGAGCCTTTCCCGCTCGTACTGTCGGGCGGCGGGCAGTTCGGGCATGGGCGGGCGCTGTGGGTGGGAGCCGAGGGCGGCCTGCCGGCCCTGCGGCTGCTGGCGGACCGCACGGAGGCGGCGGCGCGGAAGACGGGCCTGCCGATGGGGGAGCATCGCCGCTACAAGGCCCACTTGACGGTGGCGCGCAGCCGGGACGCGGCGGACGTACGCCCGTACGTCGACGCCCTGCGTGACTTCCGCAGCCTTGCCTGGACGGTGGATGAGCTGGTCCTGGTCCGTAGCAACCTGCCGAAGTCCGGCATACCGGGCGAACAGCCCCGCTATGAGGCGGTCGCCCGCTGGCCGCTCGGAGCCGTGGGACACGGTCCGGCGGACGACTCCTAGGACGGGCCGGTTAGTCTCGATGTGTGGACCCGAAGACCCGTAACCGGATCATGGCCGGTGTACTTGTGATGATGTTCGCGGTGGTGGCGCTGACGGCCGCGCTCGGAAAGTAGCCGACCCGCGCGCCGAGCCCCGTGTCCGCCGCGCGGTGGCCCTTGCCTTGAGCGGACTCGAAGGCGTTGGCTGACTCCCCATGGAGTACACGCAGCTCGGACGCACCGGACTCAAGGTCAGCCGACTCGTCCTCGGCACGATGAACTTCGGGCCTCAGACCGACGAACCCGAAAGCCACGCGATCATGGACGCCGCGCTGGAGGCGGGCGTCAACTACTTCGACACCGCCAACGTGTACGGCTGGGGCGAGAACAAGGGCCGTACCGAGACGATCATCGGCAACTGGTTCGCCAAGGGCGGTGACCGGCGCGACAAGGTCGTCCTCGCCACCAAGGTCTACGCGAACATGGCGGCGGACGGCGAGGCCTGGCCCAACCACGACAAACTGTCCGCCGTGAACATCCGGCGGGCCGTGGACGCCAGCCTCAAGCGGCTTCAGACCGACTACATCGATGTCTACCAGTTCCACCACATCGACAGGGCCACCCCCTTCGAGGAGATCTGGCAGGCGATCGACGTCCTCGTCCAGCAGGGCAAGATCCTGTACGTCGGCTCCTCCAACTTCCCCGGCTACAAGATCGCCCAGGCGAACGAGACGGCGGCCCGGCGCGGCGGGACCATCGGTCTCGTCAGCGAGCAGTGCCTCTACAACCTCGCCGAGCGCCGCGCGGAGATGGAGGTCATCCCGGCCGCCCGGGAGTACGGCCTCGGCGTCATCCCCTGGTCGCCGCTGCACGGCGGGCTGCTGGGCGGGGTCATCAAGAAGGAGGCCTCGGGCGGGCGCCGAGCCTCGGGCCGGGCCGCGGACGCGCTCGCCAACACCGCAATCCGCGCGCAGATCCAGTCGTACGAGGACCTGCTCGACAAGCACGGACTGGAACCCGGCGAGGTCGCCCTGGCCTGGCTGCTCACCCGGCCCGGTGTCACCGGCCCGATCGTCGGCCCGCGCACCGCGGAGCAACTCGCCTCCGCACTGCGCGCCGTCGAGCTGGAGCTGAGCGAGGAACTGCTGGCCGGCCTGGACGAGATCTTCCCGGGCCCCGGCCCGTCCCCGGAGGCCTTCGCCTGGTGACCGACCCGGCGTGAACGCTCCGACCGCCACACCCGAGGCCGCCACTGCCCAGCAGGGGCGGCTTCTGCGGTGGGGTCATTCGCGCAGGAACTCGTCGGTTTTCGGAGTGAACCCGAGCGGGGTGGTGGTCATGTCGACGTCGGTTCCGTAGTCGACACGCAGCTCGCACGTGTAATCGCCCTTCTTGGGTTCGGTGTACACGTGGCACCTGCCCTGGTAGGGGTCGGCAATGAGGTACACGGGAACCTCGGCCCGTGCGTAGGCGGCCTTCTTGGGGCCGTAGTCGTTCCGGGCCGTCCCCTGTGAGATGACCTCGGCGACGAACTCGACGTCCTCGTACCGCCAGCGGCTTTCGTCGTCCTTTGCGGCTCCTTCACGCAGCTTGGCCACATCGGGGCAGAAGCCGCTCTCGAAGCCTGGGAAGTCGATACGGACGTCCGTGAACATCCGCGACCGTCGCCGTCCGAAGCGGTCTTCGAGTGCCCAGAGGATCTCGCGAATGGTTTCCCCGTGGATGTCCCGTTGGGGCGTCATGAAGACGCTGCCCCCCCCACGATCTCAACCTTGTAACCCTCGGGGACGGGCATCCGCTCAAGCCGCTCGAACCACTCGTCCAGGCGCTCGGCGTTGTTGTCGGCCATCTCGATCTCGACCCTGTCTTCCAGGACGGTCATGGTGGCGCTCCTCCCCGGCCACCCCCCCGTACGGGTGTGGCCGCGCAGTACAACGTTACGCAGAGCGACCAGGAAACGCCTGGACTCGGTCCAACCGCTCCGGGCGCGTGACGGTGGTCGGGTCAGTCGCGGGGGAACCCGTCCGTTTTGATGATCAGATCGGCCACCGTGTCCGTGAGATCCAGATCCTCGCCGAAGGGGACCGTGGTCTCGGTGATGTAGTCGCCGGCCTTTGGGTGCCTGAAGATGTGGCACCTGCCCTGGTAGGGATCCGCGACGACGTAGAGGGCGACCTCGGCTTCGGCGTACGCCCTCTTCTTGGGGCCGTAGTCGTTGGCGGCCGTGCCCTCGGAGATGACCTCGGCGACGAACTCGACGTCTTCGTAACGCCAACGGCCCCTGTCGTCCTTCTTCGCGGAGTCGCTGAGTTTGGCGACGTCCGGGCAGAAGCCGTTTTCGTGGCCGGGGAAGTCGATCCGCACGTCCGAGAACACCCTCACACTCATCCCGAACCTGTCTTCGAGAGCCCGTACGATCCGCCGGATGATCTCCCAATGGGTATCACGCTGTGGTGTCATGTGGACGTTGCCCCCGACGATCTCGACCCTGAATCCTTCGGGGACGGGCATGCGCTCGATGCGTTCGAACCACTCGTCCAAACGCGCGGTGTTGGCGTCGGCCATCTCGATCCTGTCCTCCAGGACGGTCATGGTGGCGCTCCTCCCCGGCCGCCTTCCCATGATGGCGGCCGCGCAGTACAACGATACGCACGGTGACGAGGTGACGCACCGAATCCGGCAGGGTCGTGGCTCGGAGCCAGCGCGGGAAGCGTCAGCGCACAGCGGCCCGGCCCGCGCGGACGACGCTCAGGGCGCGCTCGACGGTCTCCTCGTTCTCGCCCACCGGGGCCACGTAGCCGATGACGTCGCGCGCGGCGTCCTCCCCGAGCATGCGCGTGATCACCCATGCGGCGAGGTACTGGGACGCCAGGCAGCCGCCCGCCGTGGCGATGTCGCCCTCGGCGTGGAACGGCGCGTCCAGCACGGTGACGTCACAGGCCTCGACGAACGGCCGGGTCTTCATGTCCGTGCAGGCGGGCATGCCCTCCAGCAGCCCGAGCCGGGCCAGCACCAGCGCGCCGGAGCACTGTGAACCGATCAGCTGCCGGGAGGGGTCGAGCGGCAGCCGGGAGAGCAGCCGCTCGTCGGCGACCACGTCCCGGGCCTTCACCCCGCTGCCGATCAGCACGACGTCCGCCTCGGTCACGAACTCCAGGGGGCGCTGCCCGGTCACCTCGACGCCGCTCATCGACGTGACCACCGGCGCCGGCGTCGTGATGAAGGCCTCCAGACCGTCCTTGCGGCACCGGTTGATCAGCGCGGAGGCGATGAAGCTGTCGAGCTCGTTGAACCCGTCGAACGTGACCACGGCTACCTGCATCACAACTCCCTTGAGTGCCGCTTCGGGTGTCCGTTCATCGTGCCCCGCCCGACCCGTCAGACGCCTGCCTCGTACGGCGCGCCCAGGTCCCACGCCTGGTGCATCGCCTCGGCGAACGCTCCCGCGATCTTGTGTTCGCCCCGCTCGTTCGGGTGCGTGCCGTCGTAGGTGTCGCGGTGGATGTCGTACGACGGCGGGACCGAGGCCAGGACGAGCGGAGAGCGGGGCTCGTCCAGGTCCGCCACCGCCTTCGCCAGCAGCTCGTTGAAGCGGGTCACCTCCACGGCGAAGGAGTCGTCGGCCTCCGCCCGGATGTTCGGGATGACGGGGAGCAGGGCCATGCGGACACGAGGGTTCGCCGACCGGGCCTCGGCCACGAACCGGCGTGCGTTCTGGGCCGTCTGCTCCGCGTCGGTGTAGAAGCCGAGGTCGATCAGGCCCAGCGAGACCAGCAGGACGTCCGCGCGCGACTTCCGCACGGCCTCGGCGATCAGCGGCGTCATGTGCTGCCAGCCCTCGCCCCAGCCCGCCAGGTGGGCGCGCGGGAACCCCGGTTCGGCGTAGGCGTACGACGTCGGCTCGTCCGTCGACTTGTCGTGCAGCGTCTCGCGCGGGCCGACCAGCGCGCACGGCCCGTCGTAGGCCGCGCACAGGTGCTGCCACATCCGGTAGCGCCATGTGTGTTCGCCCGCGCTGCCGATCGTCATGGAGTCGCCTACGGGCATGAACCTGAGCATCCGCTCATCATGGACGATCGCCGTCCGGTGCAGGGGGGACGTTCGGGGCTGGTGGGTGTGAGGATGGACACGCCGTCGGCGGCACATCGGCGGATGGCAGGCTTGGGGCATGCGTCGATCGTTCGCGCTCCTTGCCGGGGCCCTTCTCGTCGGTGCGCTCGCCGCGCCCGCGCCCGCGTCCGCCGCCTCCGCCGACGGTGACGGTGACGGCGGAAGCGGATTCACCATCAAGGACCCCCGGATCACGGAGTCCAGCGGGCTCGCCGCCTCCCGACTGCACCCCGGGATCTACTGGACCCACAACGACAGCGGCGACGGCCCGTACGTCTACGCCGTGGACAGCCGCACCGGTCGGACGGTCGCCACCGTCACCCTGCGCGGCATCGGCACACCCCGTGACGTCGAGGCGATCTCCATCGGTCCCGGCAACCAGATCTACCTCGGCGACATCGGCGACAACCTCGGCGGCAAGTGGCCCTACGTGTGGATCTACAAGCTGCCCGAGCCCAAGGTGCTCAAGGACCAGGCGGTCCGGGCCACCCAGTACGTGGTGAAGTACTCGGACGGACCCCGCAACGCCGAGTCCCTGGTCGTGCATCCCCAGACGGGGCGCGTCTACATCATCGACAAGAACGAGGACGGCGGGCACCTCTACGAAGGCCCGGCCGCACTGTCGACCACCGGCACGAACATCTTCAAGCCCGTCGCCGTCGTCGATCTGTGGGCCACCGACGCCGCCTTCTCACCCGACGGCCGCCAGCTCGCCGTACGCGGTTACTTCGGCGGCATCGCGTACGACTGGAACGGCGGGCACATCAAGCGGCAGGGCAGGCTGGAGGTGCCGCTCCAGCGGCAGGGCGAGTCGGTCACCTACACCGTCGACGGGTCGAAGCTGCTGTACGGCAGCGAGGGCGTCGACAGCCCGGTGCAGGCCGAAGACGTGCCCTACAGGGCGAGCGACGGCGCCAAGTCTCCCTCGGGGAAGGGCGGTACGCACTCCGGGGCGGACGGCGGATCGGGGATGGAAGCAGACTACAAGGTGGGCGCGCTGGTGCTCGCCCTCGGCCTGGCCGTCGTCTTCGGCCTCAAGAAGCTGGTGCGCCGCGGTCCGCGCTGACCGGAGTCCGCGCTGACCGGCGCGCGAAGGGCGCCCGGGTAAGTGCCGGGCGCCCTTCGGTTGCTCGTACCCGAGAGGTCAGAGCTTCTCGATCACGTAGTCGACGCACTTCGTCAGCGCCTCGACGTCCGCCGGGTCGATCGCCGGGAACATCGCGATACGGAGCTGGTTGCGGCCGAGCTTGCGGTACGGCTCGGTGTCGACGATGCCGTTGGCGCGCAGCACCTTGGCCACCGCCGCCGCGTCGATCTCGTCCGCGAAGTCGATCGTGCCGATGACCTGCGAGCGCTTGGCCGGGTCGGCGACGAACGGGGTCGCGTACTTGGCGTCCTCGGCCCAGTTGTAGAGCGTGCGCGCGGAGGTGGCCGTACGGCGCACCGCGAAGTCGAGACCGCCCTGGCCGTTGGCCCACTCGAGCTGCTCGTTGAGCAGGAACAGGGTGGCGAGGGCCGGGGTGTTGTAGGTCTGGTTCTTGCGGGAGTTGTCGATCGCCGTGGGCAGGCTGAAGAACTCCGGGACGTGGCGTCCGGACGCGTGGACGCGCTCGGCCCGCTCGATCGCGGCCGGGGAGAAGACGCCGATCCACAGGCCGCCGTCGGAGGCGAAGGACTTCTGCGGGGCGAAGTAGTAGACGTCCGTCTCGGCGATGTCGACCGGGAGACCACCGGCGCCGGAGGTGGCGTCCACCAGGACGAGCGCGCCCTCGTCGGCGCCCGCGACGCGCTTGACCGGCATCGCGACACCGGTGGAGGTCTCGTTGTGGGTGAAGGCGTACACGTCGACGCCCGACTCGGCGGCCGGCTCCGGGTGCGTGCCCGGGTCGGAGGCGATGACGGTGGGCTCGGCGAGCCACGGGGCGAGCTTCGCCGCCTTCGCGAACTTGGAGGAGAACTCACCGAAGGTGAGGTGCTGCGACTTGTTCTCGATCAGTCCGTGGGTCGCGATGTCCCAGAACGCGGTGGAGCCGCCGTTGCCGAGAACGACCTCGTAGCCGTCGGGAAGCCGGAACAGCTCACGGATACCCTCGCGGACCTTGCCGACGAGGTTCTTGACCGGGGCCTGGCGGTGGGACGTGCCGAGCAGCGAACTGCCCGTCGCGGCGAGGGCGTCCAGCGCCTCGACCCGCACCTTGGAGGGACCCGCGCCGAAACGGCCGTCCGCGGGCTTGATGTCAGCAGGGATCTGGATATCGGCCACGAGGCGGAGGGTAGTCGCTCGGTGAAACGGGGCGAGTACGTGTCCGTCGGATGAGACGACGCCACCCGGTCCGTGGACTTGGCGGGAAGCACAAGGCTCCGCGCGAGGTCAGGCGCTCTGGCGTCATGTCACGGACTGTGGCCGAACAGGGTGTTCCGCATCTTTGTTTCCCGGGTGACGCCGGGGATGTCACGGTGACTGTCGGTGGTCGGGGGCATCCTGGTGGCATGACCGGAACGGGTGGGCGAGAGCGGCGGCGCGCAGCCGCCGGGGCGGCCGGCGTGGACGTCGGCGCGCTGCGGGCCGGGCTGCGTGCGGCGGTGCGCGGCGCGGTCGACTTCGGTACGGCGGCACGGGCGCTGCACACCATGGACGCGTCCAACTACCGGCGGGTGCCGCTCGGTGCGGTGGCGCCCCGTGACGCGGAGGACGTGGCGGCGGCCCTGAGCGTGTGCCGTGCGCAGGGCGTGCCCGTCGTCGCCCGTGGCGGCGGTACGTCGATCGCCGGGCAGGCCACGGGCACGGGAGTGGTGCTCGACTTCACGCGGTACATGAACGTGGTGGTGTCCCTCGACCCCGAGGCGCGTACGGCGGTGGTGCAGCCGGGCCTGGTCCTGGACCGCCTCCAGGAGGCCGCCGCCCCCCACGGCCTGTGCTTCGGCCCGGACCCCTCCACACACTCCCGCTGCACGCTGGGCGGAATGATCGGCAACAACTCCTGCGGCTCCCACTCGGTGGCCTGGGGCACCACGGCGGACAGCGTCCGCGAGCTGTCGGTGCTCACCGCGCGGGGGGAGGCGCTGACCCTGGGCCGGGGCTGGCGGGGCGCCCCGGAGGGGCTGCGGGCGCTGGTGGACGGAGGGCTGGCGCCCCTGCGCACGGGGTACCCGGACCTGCCGCGCCGGATCTCCGGGTACGCGCTGGACGCGCTGCTTCCGGAGAAGGGCGCGGACGTGGCCCGCTCCTTCTGCGGCGGCGAGGGCACGCTGGGTGTGCTGACCGAGGCGGTCGTACGGCTTGTGGAGGCACCTCGCGCGCGTGCGCTGGCCGTACTGGCGTATCCGGACGAGAGCGCGGCGGCCGAGGCGGCGCCCGGGCTGCTGCCGCACAAGCCGCTGACGGTGGAGGGCATGGGCGCCGACCTCGTACCGGCGTCGGCCGGGCTGCCACGGGGCGGCGCCTGGCTGTTCGTGGAGACGGGCGGCGCGGACGCGGCCGAGGCACGCGCGCACGCGGAGGCGATCATTCGGGCTGCGGACGTGACGGACGCCGTGGTGGTCACGGACCAGGCCGGACAGCGCGCGCTGTGGCGGCTGCGCGACGACGCGAGCGGCGCCGCTTCCCGGCTGCCCGGGTCCGGGCCCGGATCGGAGGCGTGGCCGGGCTGGGAGGACTGCGCGGTGCCACCGGCCCGGCTCGGCGCCTACCTCCGGGACTTCAGACGTCTGCTCGCCGAACACGGTCTGCGCGGCACGCCCTACGGCCACTTCGGGGACGGCTGCATCCACGTCCGCATTGACTTCGACCTGATCACCGCCCCGGGCATCGCCCGCTTCCGCCGTTTCTCCGAGGACATCGCGGACCTGGTCGTCTCGCACGGCGGTTCACTCTCCGGGGAGCACGGCGACGGCCAGGCACGGGCGGAGCTGCTGCCGAAGATGTACGGGCCGGACCTGATCGCCCTCTTCGAGCGGGCCAAGGACGTCTGGGACCCGGACGGCCTCCTCAACCCGGGCATGCTGGTGAGGCCGGACCGCCTGGACGAGAACCTGCGGTTCGCGGTGCTGCCCCGCGAACCGGTGGACGTCGCCTTCGGCTACCAGGCGGACGGCGGGGACTTCTCGGCGGCGGTGCGCCGCTGCGTGGGCGTCGCCAAATGCCGTACGACGGAGGTGTCCGGGGCGGGCGTCATGTGTCCCTCGTACCGGGCGACCGGCGAGGAGGAACACTCCACGCGCGGCCGGGCCCATCTGCTGCACGAGATGCTGGCGGGCGAGGTGATCACCGGGGGCTGGCGCTCGACGGAGGTCAGGCGGGCGCTCGACCTCTGCCTGTCCTGCAAGGGCTGCCGCACCGACTGCCCGGTGGGCGTGGACATGGCCACCTACAAGGCGGAGTTCCTGCACCACCACTACGCGGGGCGGCGCAGACCTGCGGCCCACTACGCGATGGGGTGGCTGCCGGTGTGGCTGCGGGCGGTCGCCCGTACGCGCACCGCGCCGCTCGTCAACTGCCTGGTGTCTGCCGGGCCGGTCGCGGCGCTCGGCAGACGGCTGGCCGGGATCACGCCCGAGCGGGAGATCCCGCCGGTGGCGGCGGAGACCTTCAGCCGCTGGTGGGCGAGGGCCGGGCAATCGGGTGAGGGGCCGGGCAAGCCCGTCCTCCTGTGGCCGGACACCTTCACCGAGCACCTCTCGCCGTCCGTGGGCAGGGCGGCCGTACGGGTACTGGGGGCGGCCGGGCTGCGCGTACGGCTCGCGGCGGCGCCGCCCACGGCTTCGTGGACGGCCCGGCGGGGGCGCGTCTGCTGCGGGCTGACGTATGTCTCAACGGGCCAACTCGACCGCGCCCGCGCCGTGATGCGCCGCACGCTCGACCTGCTGGACACCTGCCTGGACCCGGAGACCCACCCCGAGCCGCCTCCCGTCGTCGTCCTCGAACCGAGCTGCGCCGCGGCCCTGCGCACCGACCTGCCCGAGCTGCTGCACGACGACCCGCGTGCGCGGCGCCTCGCGGCGGCCGTGGTGACGTTCGCTGAGGCCCTGGAGCGGCACGCTCCGGACTGGACGCCGCCACGGCTGGACCGGCCGGCCGTGGGCCAGACCCACTGCCACCAGCACGCCGTTCTGGGCGACGCCGCCGACCGGCGGCTGCGCGCGGCGGCGGGCCTGACCGGGGAGCTGTCCGGCGGCTGCTGCGGGCTCGCGGGCGACTTCGGCTTCACGAAGGGGCACTTCGACGTGTCACGGGCCTGCGCGGAGGAGCAGCTGCTCCCAGCGGTGCGGTCGGCGCCCGAGGACGCCCTCGTCCTCGCGGACGGCTTCTCCTGCCGCACCCAGCTGGAGCAGCTCGCGGGCATCGGGGCACGCCATGTCGCGGAGGTCTTGGCGGAGGGGCTGAGCGAGGCGGATGAGGGGGTGACGGAGGGGCCGTCGCGGTGAACTCCGTCCGCAGCGGTGGCGGCCCTGGCGGTCTTCGGGAGGATGGAGGCACGGGACGTGTCTCCCCCCACCCCAGGAGCCCTGCGCATGACCCTCCGCATCCGCCCCATCTCGCGGGAAGATCACCTGGCGTTCATCGCCTCGCTCCCGTCGGCCAGCCATATGCAGATGCCTTCCTGGGGGGATGTGAAGCCGGACTGGCGGGCGGAGAGCCTGGGCTGGTTCGAGGAAGGCAGCGGAGGCGAAGGGGGCGGGGAACGGCCGGTCGGCGTGGGCCTGGTGCTGCTGCGCCCGCTGCCCAGGCTCAAGCGGTGTCTGGCGTATCTGCCCGAGGGCCCGGTGATCGACTGGGACGACCCGTCCCTCGAGCGCTGGCTGGCACCGCTGGTCGCCCATCTGAAGAGCCGTGGGGCCTTCTCGGTGAAGATGGGCCCGCCCGTGGCCGTACGCCGCTGGAGCGCGGACGCCGTCAAGGCGGCGATCGCGGACCCGGACGCGCGGCGCCTGCGCGATGTGCCGCCGACCGGGCACGAACCACGGGCCGAGGGCATCGCGGACCGGCTGCGGAGCATGGGCTGGCGGCAGTCGCGGCCCGGCGGCGAGGACGGGTTCACGGCCGGCCAGCCCCGGTACGTCTTCCAGGTACCGCTCGCGGGGCGGACCCTGGACGAGGTCCAGCGCGGTCTCAACCAGCAGTGGCGCCGCAATGTGAAGAAGGCCGAGAAGGCGGGCGTCAAGGTGGTACAGGGCGGGTACGACGATCTGCCGGCGTTCTACACCCTGTACACGGAGACCGCCGAACGGGACCGCTTCATCCCGCGTCCGCTGCCGTACTTCCAGCGGATGTGGACCGCGCTGACGGCCGAGGCCCCGGACCGTATGCGGCTCTACCTCGCCCACCACGACGGCGAGGTCCTGGCCGCCGCGACGATGCTCACGGTCGGCGGCCACGTCTGGTACTCCTACGGAGCCTCCACCGCCCGGCGGCGCGAGGTCCAGCCGAACAACGCGATCCAGTGGCGAATGCTGAGCGACGCCCACGAGAGAGGGGCGGCCGTCTACGACCTGCGCGGCATCACCGACACCCTGGAGGAGTCCGACCACCTGCTCGGGCTGCTGCGCTTCAAGGTCGGCACGGGCGGCCACGCGGTGGAGTACCTGGGCGAGTGGGACCTGCCGCTCAACCGCCTGCTGCACAGGGCGCTGGAGTGGTACATGGCGCGCCGGTAGACGGCCGGGGAGAACCGCGCCCGCCCCCGTACGCCCTCCTGTTCGCTCCATTCGCTCGCGCCCGCCGGCTCAGCGGTCCTGTCGGCCGGCCGTTCGTACGAAGCGATGACAACTGATCAAGTTGAACAAGTAGTTCAACCCACCTCGTGCCGTCTTACGCCTCAGGTTCGACGGGCGCGGTCCTGCCCCGTCCGGCCTGGGTCAGCACGGCTCCTATGCTCGCCGCGATGACCAGCGTGATCGCCACCGCCTGGGGGGCGGTCAGGGCCTGTCCGAGGACGAGGAACCCGGCCGCAGCCGCGAGGGCGGGCTCCAGGCTCATCAGGACCGCGAAGGTGGCGGCGGGCAGGCGGCGCAGGGCCAGCAGCTCCAGGGTGTAGGGGAGGACCGAGGAGAGTATCGCCACGCCCGCGCCCAGGCCGAGCGTCGCCGGTACGAGCAGCTTCGTACCGGACTCGACGATTCCCAGCGGCACGCACAGCACCGCGGCCACCGCCATCGCGAGCGCGAGCCCGTCGGCCTGGGGGAAGCGCCGTCCCGTGCGGGCACTGAACACGATGTACAGGGCCCACATCGCGCCCGCGGCGAGCGCGAACGCGACACCCGCCAGGTCCAGGTTCCCGAAGCCTCCGCCGCTGAGCAGGAAGACGCCGGTCAGCGCGAGGCCCGCCCAGACGAGGTTGACCGCGCGGCGGGAGGCGAGCACCGAAAGGGACAGCGGGCCGAGGACCTCGAGGGTGACCGCGGCGCCGAGCGGAATGCGTTCCAGGGCCTGGTAGAAGAAGCCGTTCATCGCGGCCAGGGAGACACCGAAGACGACGACGGTGCCCCAGTCGACGCGCGAGTGCCCGTGCAGCCGGGGGCGGCAGACGAGCAGCAGGACGACGGCGGCCACGAACAGCCGCAGGGTGACGACTCCGAGCGCGCCGGCCCGGGGTATCAGGGTCACCGCGAGCGCCCCGCCGAACTGCACGGAGACGCCTCCGGCGAGGACGAGTCCCACCGGCCCCGCGGAACCCAGGGACCCCCGGCGGCGCGGTCGCGGTCCGCCGGGCGCGGGGTGCAGGGGGACCGTCCCGTTGGAGACGGGGACCGGGACCGGACCGGAGGGGGCGGCGCTGGGCCTGTTCACGGGGCCTTCCAAGGTGACTCGGTGCGTTCATCGTGATGTACCTTCCGGTCCAGGGTAATGGACTTGGACAGGAGTGTGAACCCGAGACGTGCCTGTACGGCGACGGGCGGGCGGCGGTCAGGTCCCGCGCCGGGGTGCCTCGTCGCGGAAGAGGGGCCGCCCGTCGGGAAGTTGGCCGGGAAAGGCGCGGGAGGGGCCGTGCGGGCGTCCGGAGAACCCGGCCTCGGCCTCGTCCGCGTACAGCGTCGGTACGGCCTCCGCGGACTGTGCCGGTGCCCCGTTCCCTCGCTCCGCGGCAGCCCACCCGTGGCCGCGCGCTCCGTCGGAGGTCGCCCTCCATGCCGTCCGCGGGGTCCGGGTGATCTGTACGGTCTGCGTGCTCGGCCCCGACAGCGGCAGCCGCAGTTCCCCCGTGTCCATCAGGGGGTTGTTCTGTGACTGGTGCAGCCGGGAGTACGCCCCGCCCCGGGCCAGCAGTTCCTCGTGGCGGCCCGTCTCGATGACGCGGCCCCGGTCGACGACCAGGATACGGTCGGCGTCCGGCGCCAGATTCAGGTCGTGGGTGATCACGATCGTCGTACGGCCTGTCATCAGGCGCCGCAGCGGTTTCACGAACCGGCGCGCTGCCATCGCGTCCAGACCGGTAGTCGGCTCGTCCAGGACGAGTACCGGTGAGTCGCGCAGGATGGCGCGGGCCAGCGCGAGGCGCTGGAGCTGGCCGCCGGAGAGCCGTGCCGAGTGGGGGTCGACCAGGGTGTCGTAGCCATGGGGCAGCCGCACGATGAACTCGTGCGCGTCGGCGGCCCGCGCCGCGTCCACGATCGCCTGCTCGCTCGCGCCGGGGCGCCCGCAGGCGATGTTCGCGCGGACGGTGTCGCGCAGGACGAGGGTCTCCTGGGGCAGGAGCGTGATGTACTCGCGCAGCCGGGCCAGCGGAAAGCCGCTGACCGGGACGCCGTCGAGGAGCACCGAACCGGAGTCGGGGTCGTAGAAGCGCAGCAGCATCTTGGAGATCGTGGACTTGCCCGCACCGCTCGGCCCGGTGACGACGACGAGTTCGCCGGGGCTGACGGTGAAGGACAGGCCCGTCAGCGCGGCCCCGTCGGCGCCGGGGTAGCGGAAGGAGACGTCCCGCACCTCCACGGCTCCGTCGGGCCGTCCGGCCGGCTCGTGCATACCCCCGTACGCATACGGGTCCCCGTACGGGACATGATCCGGATCGCGCACCGAGGGCTCCGCGTCCAGGATCTCGATCAGGCGTTCGGCCCCGGCCTTCGCCGCCGTGACGGTGAGACCGAGCTGGGCGAGGCCCCGGACGGGAGGGTAGAGGTAGCCGAGAAACGCGGCGAAGGCGAGGAGCTGCCCGAGAGTCATGCGCCCGGTGGAGATCTCCCAGGCTCCGATGCCGATCACCGCGAGCACGCACACGGTCTCGATGACCTGGACGAGCTGCTCGTAGGCCTCGTTGAGGCGCTGTGAGCGGACCGAGGAACGGAACCAGGCGGTCGCCTCCTTCCGCAGCCGTCTCCGCTCGGCGTCCCGGCGGTCGTACGCCTGGGTGAGGACGATATTGCCGAGCGACTCCTCCACCACGGAAGTGATCGCGCCGTCGGCGACCCGGCCCGCACGTGAGACGTCCCCCAGCAGGCCGGAGAAACGGCGGGCCGCCAGCCAGAACAGGGGCGCGAGGACGAAGGTGGCCGCGGCCAGGTCCCAGCGCAGCCAGATGGCGGCGACCGCGTAGAACAGCGCGCTGAAGGCCGCGGACGCCGCGCCGACGAGGCCGGACACGATCATCGTCTCGATCGCCTCGACATCGCTGGTGAGCCGGGACAACAGGTCGCCCTGCCGGTGCCGTTGGAAGAAGTGCGGCGGCAACTGCTGTACATGGTCGAAGACATGGTCGCGCAGCCGCATCACGTAGCGTTCGGTGAGCCAGGCGGCGAGCGAGTTGCCCGCGTACCCCATCAGCGCGCCCACCACCGCGACGCCCAGCCACTTGGCGGCCGGATCCCAGAACGCGCTCAACGAGCCCTTCTCCAGGGCATGGTCGGTCAGGTCGCTGAACAACAGGATGGCTTCGGTCTCGGCGAGCGCGGCCACCACCGCGCACAGCCACACGCACACGAGCCCGGCCCGCAGCCCTCCGGTCAGGGGCCAGAACCGCCGGAACGCGATATGCGCGGAGATGGCCGGTGTGTCGCCGGCCTCGTACTCGTCGTATTCCTCGTGAACGTCATGGGTGCCGGGTGGGCGGGCCTCGCCGTAATGATCCGTGCCGGTCATGGCAACAATGCTCGGCCACTGGCCTTGGCTCACCCTTTGAAATTCCTCAGGAAAACCTGCGAATAATTCCGGGGCTGCCGGAATTACTCCGTGAAGCCCGAAGAGGGCCGACGGTGCACCGTCGGCCCTCTTCTTCACCACTGGTTCAGCAGCCGTGGCCGGGAACCGGCTTGGGGTGGTGCTTCGGCGCGTGCTTCGGCTTCGGCTTCGGGTGCGGCGGGGGCGGGAGCTGCCTCGACTTGGGCTTCGGGTGCAGGGGGGCCAGCTTCTTGAAGCTCATCTCGACTCCTTGAACGGTTTGTTGTGCAGCTGTGCAGCTGTGCAGCTGTGCAGTTGGGCGAGAATTCTCTGCGGACTCGCCCGGGAACTCACGACTGAAGTCCTTCGGAATTCCCGCGCCGTCCGACATGAAAGAACCTACAGGGCGATGCAGTGGCAAAGACCCGGATATCGCTGTGAACTCCTGAGAATCTGCTGGGACGACACTGAGGAACCTGAGCACCACTTGTCCGCCAAGGGCCTTGCCTGTGAGGCTCCTTGGTGACGCGGTTGCGGGCGGGCACCGCGGTGATCGTCCCCCGAGGCCGCCGGCACCGCCTGGAACTGGAGACGCCCAGCAACCTGATGTCGGTCACCCTTCGGGCCGGCACCCGCCTCGAGAAGCGGCACCCCTGAGGCCGCACCGGGTTCGCGGCACTACGACCGTGCGGGCTGGTTCGCGATCAGGAGGGTGGTTCCGGCGGGGCGGAAGCCCAGGCGGGCGTAGATGCGGGCGACCGCTTCCTGCGCGTAGGCGAGGAAGACCGTGCTCACCCCGTGCTCGCGGGCGTGCTCGGCCAGCGCCGCGGTGACGGCCGGGGCCAGGCCCTGGCGGCGGGCGGTGGGGAGGGTGCCGACACCGCCGATCTCGGTGGCGTCCGCCGCCGGGTGGTAGTGACCGGCGGCCAGCGGGGTGCCGTCGGCGGAAAGGGCGGCGATGAGCGTCTTGTGCCCGGTGCGGAGCGTGGGGCGGATCGACTCCACGGTGCCGTCCTCGGTCAGTCCGGCGGCCAACGACAGCAACTCCGCACGGCCCGCCGGGCCCAGGGCGGTGTCCTGCTGCGCGAACGCCAGGCGGGGGAGCGCGAGCACCGCGGGCAGCGCGGGGTCGTCGGCCGTCATCACCCGGAGCTTCACACCGTCCGGCAACGGCGCGGGTGCCAAGGGACGGTCGGGGTCCACCACCATCAGCGGCCGTTCCAGCACCGGCAGTCCGGCGCCCTCGATACGAGCACGCATCCCGGGCGCCGCCTCCGCCAGCCACTCGAACGCCTCCGGCACACCGAGTTCGCGCTGCCGGGCACGCACGCGGGCGATGTCGGCGGCGGTGACGGTGCCCTCCGCGGTGGGCCGGGCGTGGCTCGGTCCGCCGTAGTACGGGGTGCCGGGTGCCTTGCGTACGAACAGCCTCAGCGGGCCGAAGTCCTCGGCCTCGGCGAACAGCAGGGGCACCGTGGCGTAGTACCGCTCTATCCGGTCGCGTGGTGAGTCACTCATACGGCGCAGTTGATCAGAGAGCCGTGCACTACCGCACCTCGTGTGATTCGCCCACTTTGCGCGGGCCGATGGGGTGACGGTGCCTGGTGCGTCCGTTTGCCGGTGCCCCGGGGCGGCTACCCATGCGTCGCCGTCCGCGTTCAAGCGGCACCCGATGTCGGCGGCATCCGACATGGTCCGGTGGAGGAGTGCGATGGGTCGGCGCGGAGCGCAGGGTGGCGGGCGGCCGGGTTCGGCCGCCAGGGTTGCGGTGACGGCGGGGGTGCTGCTGGCGGGGCCGTGCGTGGTTCCCGCGTACGCGGTGACCAGCGTGGGGTGTACGGACGCGGACCTGATCGCGGCGATCAACGCATCGAACGGAATGGCGGGCGGAGACACACTGTCGCTCGCGTCGTACTGCGTCTACACGCTGACCGACGCCGACGGCACCCTGCCGACGATCACCCAGCCCCTGACCGTCCATGGCAACAACGCCACCATCCGCCGCGACCCCGCCGCCACCACCCAGTTCCGGATCTTCGCCGTCGGTGCCAGTTCGCTGACCATGGACACCCTGACCGTCATGAACGGCGACGCGACCTCCACCGGCGGTGACGGCGGCGGCGTGCTCCTCAGTACCGCCAACGGGTCGCTGTCCACCACCGACGTCAACTTCCAGGGCAACGTGGCCGAGAACGGCGGCGCGGTGGCCACCACCGACGACGCGACCGTCTCGCTCACCGGCGGCGCCCTCACCGACAACCGCGCCGACGGGGACGGCGGTGCCGTCTACGGCACGGCGGCGGGCACGGTCACCCTGAGCTCGGTGACCGTCCAGCGCAACCGCGCCGCCTCCGAGGGCGGCGGGGTGAGTCTCACCAACTTCAATGCGACGAACATCACCAACAGCGTCATCAGCGACAACACGGCGGTGGAGGACGGCGGCGGAGTCCAGTACGGCGGCAGCACCTCGAGCACGCTGTCCATTTCCGGCAGCAGGATCACGGACAACAGGGTGATCCGCAGCCAGAACGGCGGTGGGGGGCTGTTCAACGACCCGGAGGCCGGGGCCGGCGCCACCCTCACCAACACCTTGGTCAGCGGCAACCTGCTCACCGGGTTCGATGCGGCCAACCCCGGCAGCAACCTGGGCGCGGGCATCCTCCACCGGGAGGGCACACTCACCCTCAACGCCAGCAAGGTCGCCGGGAACCAGATCGTCGGCGCGGGCGGTCAGGGCGCAGGGATCGCCCTCTGGGGGAGCATCGGGGCCACAGACCTGAACCTGAACAGCACCAGCGTCACCGGCAACCTGGCCTCCGGGCGGTACTCCCAGGGCGGCGGGCTCTACACCAGCACGAACACCGCGACCAGCTCCAGCGTGACGGTGACCGACTCCCATATCGACCGGAACAAGGTGACCGGCACAGGCTCGGCCGCCGGAGGCATCTACAACGTGGACACCATCTACTCGTTCATCACGTCGAGCGTAAACGACAACATCGCGCCGATGGCGCCCGCACCCGGCGGCGTGTACACGGGCGTGGCCATCACCAGCGTCGACGGTGCGACCACCTTCATGGGCAACACGCCCACGAACTGCCTGTTCAGCCCGCAGCCGGTCATGAACTGCACGAACTGACCGCCACGGAGTCGGCGCATCGGCGAGGGCAGCGACACGGCTCCGTCCGCGTGGCGGGTCGCGGGAAAAGGTGGAAGAAGAAATTAATGCAAGCACGCTTGATTGTTTTCGGCGCCGCTGCCATGCTCCCCCCATGTCCGATCCGACGCTGCCCGTGTTCGACGATCTGCACGAAGAGAACGAGGAACTCGACGGGCTCGTAGCCGAGTTGAGCCCGACGCAGTGGACCCTCCCGACCCCCGCCCCGGGCTGGAGCATCGCCCACCAGATCGCGCACCTCGCCTGGACCGACCGGGCCGCGCTGCTGGCCGCCACCGACGCCGAGGGGTTCGCGGCGGAGGTCCAGAAGGCGCTCACCTCCCCCGACACCTGGGTGGACGACGCGGCCCGGGAGGGCGCCGCGCAGCCGCCCGCCCGACTGCTCGCCGAGTGGCGCGAGGGACGAGCCGCCCTGGACCGCGCCCTGCGCGCGGCACCCGCCGGCGCCCGTTTCCCCTGGTACGGCCCGCCGATGGCCGTGGCGTCCATGGCCACCGCCCGGCTGATGGAGACCTGGGCGCACGGGCAGGACATCGCCGACACGCTCGGCGTGACCCGCACCCCCACGGACCGGCTGCGGCACGTGGCCCGCATCGGCGTGCGCACCCGTGACTTCGCCTTCGGGGTAAGGGGGTTGAGCCTGCCGCAGGAGGAGTTCCGCGTCGAGCTCACCGCCCCCTCGGGTGCCCATGTCTGGTCGTACGGGCCCGAGGACGCCGGCCAGCGCGTCACCGGCACCGCGCTGGACTTCTGTCTGCTGGTCACCCAGCGCGCGCACCGTGCCGACCTCGCCCTCAAGGCCGAGGGGCCGGACGCGGACCAGTGGCTGAACATCGCGCAGGCCTTCGCGGGCCCGCCCGGCGGCGGACGCCCCGCGAAGGGAGACCACAAGGGGGCCGGCGCATGAAGCCCCTGCGTATCGGCAACGCCTCCGGCTTCTACGGCGACCGTTTCGACGCCCTGCGCGAGATGCTCACCGGCGGCCCCCTCGACGTCGTCACGGGCGACTACCTCGCCGAGCTGACGATGCTCATCCTCGGCCGCGACCGCCTCAAGAACCCTTCCGGGGGCTATGCCCGCACGTTCCTCGGCCAGTTGGAGGAGTGCCTCGGTCTCGCACACGAGCGTTCGGTCAAGATCGTGACGAATGCCGGTGGCCTCAACCCCGCCGGTCTCGCCGACGCGGTGAGGGAGTTGGCCGGCCGGCTCGGTATCCCGGTGCGGGTCGCACACGTCGAGGGCGACGACCGTACCGCCGACTTCCCCGGCACCCTCGCCGCCCACGCCTACCTGGGCGGTCACGGCATCGCCGCCTGCCTGCGCGAGGGCGCCGACGTCGTGGTCACCGGGCGCGTCACGGACGCCGCGCTCGTCACCGGGCCCGCCGTCGCCCACTTCGGCTGGGGGCCGGAGGATCACGACCGGCTGGCGGGCGCCGTGGTCGCCGGGCACGTGCTGGAGTGCGGGGCGCAGGCCACCGGCGGCAACTACGCCTTCTTCACCGGGCACCCGCCCGCGCTGCTGCGCCGCCCCGGCTTCCCGCTCGCCGAACTCCACGAGGACGGCAGCAGCGTCATCACCAAGCACGAAGGCAGCGGCGGCATCGTGGACACCGGCACGGTCACCGCGCAGCTTCTGTACGAGACGGCGGGCGCACGGTACGCGGGCCCGGACGTCACCGCCCGCCTCGACGCGGTACGGCTGACCCAGGAGGCGCCCGACCGGGTGCGGATCGAGGGCGTACGGGGAGAGGCACCGCCCCCGACCCTCAAGGTGGGCCTCAACCGCCTCGGCGGGTTCCGCAACGAGGTCGCCTTCGTGCTGACCGGCCTGGACATCGAGGCCAAGGCCGCCCTCGTGCGGGACCAGATGACGGACGCGCTCGCCAAGTCGCCGCCGGCCGAGGTGCGCTGGGACCTGGCCCGTACCGACCACTCCGACGCCCCGAGCGAGGAGACGGCCAGCGCCCTGCTCCGCCTCGTCGTGCGCGACCCCTCCCAGGAGGCGGTGGGCAAGGCGCTGAGCGGCGCCGCGGTCGAACTGGCCCTCGCCAGCTACCCCGGCTTCCACGTGGTCGCGCTGCCCGGAAAGGGCTCGCCCTACGGGGTCTTCGAGTCCGCCCACGTCGACCGTGAGACCGTCGGCCACACGGCGGTGCTCCACGACGGGCGGCGGATGCCGGTGCCCCCGGCCCACGCCACCCGCGTACTCGACGACGTACCGGAACCGGCCCTCCCCGAGGCGCCGCCCCCGGGCCCGACCCGGCGCGCGCCCCTCGGCCTTCTCGCCGGAGCCCGCAGCGGCGACAAGGGCGGGAACGCCAACGTCGGGGTGTGGGTGCGCACGGACGCCGCCTGGCGATGGCTCGTCCACACCCTCACCGCCGACCGTTTCCGCGAGCTGCTGCCCGAGACGGCCGGCCTGCGCGTCGAGCGCCACGTCCTGCCGAACCTGCGCGCCCTGAACTTCGTCGTCGAGGGCATCCTCGGCGAGGGCGTCGCCGCGCAGCACCGCTTCGACCCGCAGGCCAAGGGCCTCGGCGAATGGCTGCGCGCCCGTCACCTGGACATACCGGAGGACCTTCTGTGACCGTCCTTTCCACAGCTGTGGACGTGGGGGACCCGGACCACCGGGCGAACCGCGAGACCATGCTCGCCAAGCTCGCCGACCTGGACGCCGAGCACGCCAAGGCGCTCGCGGGAGGCGGACAGAAGTACGTCGAACGGCACCGGGCTCGCGGCAAGCTGCTCGCCCGGGAACGCATCGAACTGCTCCTCGATCCCGACACACCCTTCCTGGAACTGTCCCCGCTCGCCGCCTGGGGCAGTGACTACGCGGTCGGCGCGTCCCTTGTCACCGGCATCGGCGTGGTCGAGGGCGTCGAGTGCCTGATCACCGCGAACGACCCGACCGTGCGGGGCGGTGCCAGCAACCCGTGGAGCCTGAAGAAGGCCCTGCGCGCCCATGAGGTCGCGCTCTCCAACCGGCTGCCCCTCATCAGCCTGGTGGAGTCGGGCGGGGCCGATCTGCCCTCCCAGAAGGAGATCTTCATTCCCGGAGGCGCGATCTTCCGGGATCTGACCCGGCTGTCCTCCGCCGGGATCCCCACCGTCGCCGTCGTCTTCGGCAACTCCACCGCCGGAGGCGCGTACGTCCCCGGCATGTCCGACCACGTGATCATGGTGAAGGAGCGGGCCAAGGTCTTCCTCGGCGGTCCGCCGCTGGTGAAGATGGCCACCGGCGAGGAGAGCGACGACGAGTCCCTCGGCGGCGCCGAGATGCACGCGCGCGTGTCGGGGCTCGCGGACCACTTCGCCGTGGACGAGCAGGACGCCCTGCGGCAGGCACGCCGCGTGGTCGCCCGGCTGAACCACCACAAGGCGTACCCGGAACCGGGTCCGGCCGCCCCTCCGAAGTACGACCCCGAGGAACTTCTCGGGATCGTGCCGGGCGACCTGAAGGTGCCGTTCGACCCGCGCGAGGTCATCGCCCGCATCGTGGACGGCTCCGACTTCGACGAGTTCAAGCCGCTGTACGGGACCAGCCTGTGCACCGGGTGGGCGTCCCTGCACGGCTATCCGGTCGGGGTGCTGGCGAACGCCCAGGGGGTGTTGTTCAGCGCGGAGTCCCAGAAGGCGGCCCAGTTCATCCAGCTCGCCAACCAGCGAGACATCCCGCTGCTGTTCCTGCACAACACCACCGGCTACATGGTCGGCCGTGAGTATGAGCAGGGCGGCATCATCAAGCACGGCGCGATGATGATCAACGCGGTCAGCAACAGCCGGGTGCCGCATCTGTCCGTGCTCATGGGTGCCTCGTACGGCGCCGGGCACTACGGCATGTGCGGACGGGCGTACGACCCGCGCTTCCTGTTCGCCTGGCCGAGCGCCAAGTCCGCCGTCATGGGCCCGCAGCAGCTCGCCGGCGTCCTGTCGATCGTCGCCCGGCAGTCCGCGGCGGCGAAGGGGCAGCCGTACGACGAGGAGGCGGACGCCGCACTGCGCGCCATGGTGGAGCAGCAGATCGAGTCCGAGTCCCTGCCGAAGTTCCTGTCCGGGCGGCTGTACGACGACGGGGTCATCGACCCGCGCGACACCCGCACCGTCCTCGGCCTGTGCCTGTCCGCGATCCACACCGCGCCCTACGAGGGCGCGCGCGGTGGGTTCGGCGTCTTCCGGATGTGAGGCCCGTGATGTCCACGATTTCATCTGTCCTGGTGGCGAACCGCGGCGAGATCGCCTGCCGCATCTTCCGCACCTGCCATGACCTGGGCGTCCGCACCGTCGCCGTGCACTCGGACGCCGATGCGAACGCGCTCCACGCGCGTGTCGCCGATGCCGCCGTACGTCTGGAGGGGTCGGCGCCCGCCGACACCTACCTGCGCGGCGACCTGATCGTGAAGGCCGCCCTCGCCTCCGGCGCCGACGCCGTGCACCCCGGCTACGGCTTCCTGTCCGAGAACGCCGGCTTCGCGCGCGCCGTGCTCGACGCGGGCCTGGTGTGGATCGGGCCGCCGCCCGAGGCGATCGAGGCGATGGCCTCCAAGACCCACGCGAAGAAGCTGATGGGTCTGGAGCCGCTCGCGTCCGTGACCCAGGACGACCTCCCGGTCCTGGTGAAGGCGGCGGCCGGCGGCGGCGGCCGGGGCATGCGGGTGGTACGGCATCTGGACGACCTGGAGGCCGAACTCACGGCCGCGCGCGCCGAGGCGCTCAGCGCCTTCGGCGACGACGAGGTCTTCGTCGAGCCGTACGTCGAGGGCGGACGCCATGTCGAGGTGCAGGTCCTCGCCGACACGCACGGCACGGTGTGGGTGCTGGGCACCCGCGACTGCACGCTCCAGCGCCGCCATCAGAAGGTGATCGAGGAGGCGCCCGCCCCGGGACTGACCCCCGAACTCACCGAGTCCCTCTGCTCGATGGCGGAGCGCGCCGCGCGCGCCGTCGACTACGTGGGCGCGGGAACCGTGGAGTTCCTGGTCGCGAACGGCAACGCGCACTTCCTGGAGATGAACACCCGGCTCCAGGTCGAACACCCGGTCACCGAGGCGGTGTTCGGCATCGACCTGGTGGCCCTCCAGATCCGGGTGGCGGAGGGCGAGGCCCTGGAGTCCGAGCCGCCGCGCGCCCGCGGCCACGCCGTCGAGGCCCGCCTCTACGCCGAGGACCCGTCGCGCGACTGGGCCCCGCAGACCGGCACCCTGCACCGCCTGGCCGTACCCGGCGTACGCCTGGACTCGGGATACGCCGACGGCGACGCGATAGGCGTCCACTACGACTCCATGCTCGCCAAGGCGGTCGCCCACGCGGCCACCCGTGCGGAGGCGGTCCGGGGACTGGCGGGCGCGCTGGAGCGGGCGGCCATCCACGGCCCGGCGACCAACCGTGACCTGCTCGTACGGTCCCTGCGCCACGAGGAGTTCACCTCCGCCCGCATGGACACGGGCTTCTACGAACGCCACCTGACCGCCCTGACCGGCTCCGCTCCCGACCCCTACGCCCCGTTGGCCGCCGCCCTCGCGGACGCGCACGGCCGCTCACGGTTCGGCGGCTGGCGCAACCTCGCCTCGCAGGAGCAGGCCAAGCGCTACCTCATGGCGGGGGAGGAGCACGAGGCCCGCTACCGGCACACGCGCGAGGGCCTCGCCGCGGACGGAGTGGTCGTGGTCCACGCGGACGCGCAGCTGGTGATCCTCGAACTGGACGGCGTGAGGCGGAAGTTCGAGGTCGTACGGTACGGCGACCAGCTCTACGTCGGCCCGACGCCCCTGACCGCCCTGCCCCGCTTCCACGAACCCACGGCCGACCACGCCCCCGGCTCCCTGCTGGCCCCGATGCCCGGAACGGTCGTACGCATCGCCGACGGCCTGGAGCCCGGAGCCGCGGTCCGCGCCGGGGAACCCCTGCTGTGGCTGGAAGCAATGAAGATGGAACACAAGATCACCGCCCCAGCCACAGGAACCCTGACCACCCTCCACGCCACCCCGGGCCAACAGGTGGAGGTAGGCACGCTCCTGGCAGTAGTGGACGCCGCCGAAGCCCCCCGATAGGAACCTAGAAGGGTGCGCGGGGAACTGCGCAAACCCCCCATGCACCCGCAGATCACAACGCACGCAAGCGACCTCGCCAGGGGCGCGGGGAACTGCGCAAATCCCCCGACGCGCCCGCAGAACACGACGCACGCAAGCGACCTCGCCAGGGGCGCGGGGAACTGCGCAAAACCCCCGACGCCCCCGCAGGGACACCGCGCCACCAACCCGAAGCAACTCGCCCACGGGAGAAACCCATGACCGTCATCGAGACAGACGAACACAAGGCTCTCCGCTCAGCCGTAGCCGCCCTGGGCAAACGCTACGGCCGCGAGTACCTCACCGCCGCCATCAGGGAAGGCCGCCACCCCGACGAACTCTGGTCGGACGCAGCCAAGCTCGGCTACCTGGGCGTCAACCTTCCGGAGGAATACGGCGGCGGAGGCGGCGGCATAGCCGAACTCTCCATCGTCCTCGAAGAGCTGGGCACCGCAGGCAGCCCCCTGCTCATGATGATCGTGTCGCCCGCGATCTGCGGCACGGTCATCTCCCGCTTCGGCACCGAGGAGCAGAAGCGGGCCTGGCTCCCCGGCCTCGCCGACGGCACCCGCACCATGGCCTTCGGTATCACCGAGCCCGACGCCGGTTCCAACTCCCACCGCATCACCACCACCGCCCGCCGCGAGGGCGGCGACTGGATCCTGAACGGCCGCAAGGTGTTCGTATCCGGCGTCGACATCGCCGACGCCACCCTCATCGTCGGCCGCGCCGAGGACGCCCGCACCGGAAAGCTCAAGCCCTGTCTGTTCATCGTCCCCCGGGACGCGCCCGGATTCGGGCGGCGGCAGATCGACATGGAACTGACCAGCGCCGAGAAGCAGTTCGAGCTGACGATCGACGACGTACGGCTCCCCGCCGACGCGCTGGTCGGCGACGAGGACGCGGGTCTGCTCCAGCTGTTCGCGGGCCTCAATCCCGAGCGCATCATGACCGCCGCCTTCGCGATCGGCATGGGCCGCTTCGCGCTCGCCCGTGCCGTCGAGTACGCGCGCGAGCGTGCCGTCTGGAAGACGCCCATCGGCGCCCACCAGGCCATCGCCCACCCGCTCGCGCAGTCGCACATCGAGCTCGAACTGGCCCGCCTGATGATGCAGAAGGCGGCTTACCTCTACGACTCGGGGGACGACATCGGCGCCGGCGAGGCGGCCAACATGGCCAAGTACGCGGCGGGCGAAGCCTGTGTGAAGGCCGTCGACCAGGCCGTGCACACCCTCGGCGGCAACGGCCTCACGCGCGAGTTCGGCATCGCCTCGCTCATCGCGGGCGCGCGCGTGGCTCGCATCGCGCCGGTCAGCCGGGAGATGATTCTCAACTACGTCTCCCATCAGACCCTGGGCCTGCCCAAGTCGTACTGATCCACGGCGGCCCGGCGGCCGAACGGGAACCGCGTCGCAGCCGTAGAGAGCCGTACAGCGCCGTACGAGGAGGAACCGTGTTCCGAAGCCAGTACGCAGACGTCCCGGCCGTCGATCTCCCCATCCACGAGGCAGTGCTCGGCCGGGCCGCCGAGTTCGGGGAGACGCCCGCCCTGATCGACGGGGTGGACGGCACCACTCTCACGTACGAACAGCTCGACCGGTTCCACCGGCGGCTCGCCGCGGCCTTCGCCGAGGCAGGGGTGAGCAAGGGCGACGTCCTCGCCCTGCACAGCCCCAACACGGTCGCCTTCCCGCTCGCCTTCTACGCCGCCACGCGAGCGGGTGCGTCGGTCACGACCGTGCACCCGCTCGCCACGGCCGAGGAGTTCGCGAAGCAGCTGCGCGACTCGGGGGCACGCTGGATCGTCACCGTGTCACCGTTCCTGGAAACGGCGCGCACCGCCGCCGAGAAGGCGGGCGGCATCCAGGAGATCTTCCTGTGCGACAGCGCGCCGGGACACCGCTCCCTGCTCGACATGCTGGGCTCGGCCGCGCCCGAACCCCGGGTGGAGATCGACCCGGCGAACGACATCGCGGCCCTGCCGTACTCCTCCGGGACCACCGGCATACCCAAGGGCGTGATGCTCACCCACCGGTCCATCGCCACCAATCTCGCGCAGCTCGAACCCCTGGTGCCCAACGCCCCGGGTGAACGCATCCTCGCCGTACTGCCGTTCTTCCACATCTACGGGCTCACCGCCCTCATGAACGCACCCCTCAGGCTCGGCGCCACAGTCGTCGTCCTGCCCCGCTTCGAGCTGGAGACGTTCCTCGAGGCCATCGAGAAGCACCGCATCACCGCCCTGTACGTGGCCCCGCCGATCGTCCTCGCCCTCGCCAAGCACCCGGCCGTCGAGGGGTACGACCTGTCGTCCCTGAGGTACGTCCTCTCCGCCGCCGCCCCTCTGGACGCCGGGCTCGCGGCGGCCTGCTCGCGCCGGCTCGGGCTGCCGCCGGTCGGCCAGGCCTACGGCATGACCGAACTGTCCCCCGGCACCCATGTGGTCCCGCTCGGCGCCGAGAACCCGCCCCCGGGCACGGTCGGCAAACTCATCGCGGGCACCGAGATGCGCATCCTCTCCCTGGAAGACCCCGCGAAGGACCTGGGCGTCGGCGAGCCCGGAGAGATCGCCATCCGCGGCCCGCAGGTGATGAGGGGCTACCTCGGACAGCCCGGCGCGACCGACGCGATGATCGACCAGGACGGCTGGCTGCACACCGGCGACGTCGGTCACGTCGACGCCGACGGCTGGCTGTTCGTCGTCGACCGCGTCAAGGAACTCATCAAGTACAAGGGCTTCCAGGTGGCACCCGCCGAACTGGAGGCACTCCTGCTCACCCATCCGAAGATCACGGACGCCGCCGTCGTCGGTGTCTACAACGACGAGGGCAACGAGATACCGCACGCCTTCGTGGTCCGCCGGCCGGACGCGGACGACCTGTCCGAGGGGGAGGTGATGATGTACGTCGCCGAGCGCGTCGCCCCCTACAAACGTGTCCGCGCCGTCACCTTCATCGACGCCGTGCCGCGCGCCGCCAGCGGAAAGATCCTCCGCCGACAGCTCAGGGAGCGCCCATGACCAGCCTCGTACGAACCGCGCACGAGCGCGGCCTCACCACCCTCACCCTCGACTCGCCCGCCAACCGCAACGCCCTGTCGGCGGCGCTGCTCGGCGATCTGTCACAGGCGTTGACCGCCGTCGCCAAGGACGAGGACGTTCGGGCCGTCGTCCTCACCCACACCGGGAACACCTTCTGCGCGGGGGCCGACCTGCGCGATCCGCCGGACACCCGGGCGATGGTCGGAGTGCTGCGGCAGATCGTGGAACTGCCCCGGCCCGTCGTCGCCCGGGTGACCGGACACGTGCGGGCGGGTGGTCTCGGACTGCTGGGCGCCTGCGACATCGCGGCGGCCTCCGCCGCCGCCACCTTCGCCCTCACCGAGGTACGCATCGGGGTCACCCCCGCCGTCATCTCCCTGACTCTGCTGCCGCGCACCGACCCGCGCGCCATCGCCCGCTACTACCTCAGCGGTGAGCGGTTCGACGCTGCCGAGGCCGTACGCACCGGGCTGCTCACCGCGTCCGGCGACGACGTGGACGAGGTGCTGGAGCCCGTGCTCGACGGACTGCGCAGGGCGGAACCCCAGGCCCTGGCCGAGACGAAGCGCCTGCTCACGGTTAGGGTGCTGGAGACCTTCGACCGGGACGCGGCCGACCTGGCCGCGCTCTCGGCTCGGCTGTTCTCCTCCCCGCAGGCCCGCGAGGGGATGACGGCCTTCCTCGAACGACGGGACCCGGAGTGGGTGGTGTGAGCACGGTCGACCGCGTGCCCAAGCAGGACCGCAGCCGGGCGACCCGGCAGCGACTCCTGGAAGCCGCCGTGGCCTGCCTCGCCGAACACGGCTGGGCGGGCTCCACGGTGCAGGTCGTCGCGGAACGCGCGGGCGTCTCCCGGGGGGCCGCCCAGCACCACTTCCCCACCCGGGAGGACCTGTTCACGGCGGCCGTCGAATACGTCGCCGATCAGCGCTCCACGGCCCTGCGGGCGCTGTTCCCGCAGGGCCCGGCCGACCGCCGGGCCGTGGTCGCGGCCCTCGTGGACCTGTACACGGGGCCCCTGTTCCGCGCCGCCCTGCACCTGTGGGTGGCCGCCTCGAACGAGGAGCAGCTGCGCCCGCGCGTGACGGAACTCGAGGCGCGCGTCGGCCGGGAGACGCATCGCATCGCCGTCGACCTGCTCGGCGCCGACGAATCCCGCCCCGGCGCACGCGAAACGGTCCAGGGCCTGCTCGACATGGCCCGCGGCCTGGGCCTGGCGAACCTGCTCACCGACGACAGGGCCCGCCGTAAGCGGGTGGTGGCCCAGTGGGCGGCGCTGCTGGACGAGGCGCTGGGCTGAGAGCGGCCCGAGCCGGGACGTGAACCGGGACACATCCCAACCGGATGCCACGGACCCGCAGTATCCTTCCCTCATGCTTCCGATGCTCGTTCGACGCCGCCACGTGGACTACGTGCGCGTCACGAGCATGGGCTGTCGGCGCTCTGCCTGACCCAGCCCCTCACGTTCTTCTTCCACTTTCCCGTGGCACCAGGGGCTCCGCCCCACCCTCGGCGGCAGCCCGTGCCCCCGTACACCCGCGGACGCGTCCCATGACGAACCTGTTGAACCAGGCACATCTGTCGAACACGGCAAACCCGGCAAACCGGTCTGCCCCGTCGTACGACCAGCTCCCCATCATCGACCTCTCCGCAGCCGACCGCGGCCCCCAGGCCCGGGCACTCCTGCACGCGCAGTTGCACGGCGCCGCCCATGACGTGGGCTTCTTCCAGCTTGTGGGCCATGGCGTGCCCCAGGCCGAGACCGACGCCCTGCTGGGCGTCATGCACGCGTTCTTCGCCCTCCCCGAAGCCGACCGCCTCGCCCTCGACAACGTCCGCTCGCCCCACTTCCGCGGCTACACCCGCACCGGCGACGAACGCACCCAGGGCGCCCGTGACTGGCGCGACCAGCTCGACATAGGCGCGGAACGCCCCGCCCGCACACCCGGCCCGGGGGAGCCCGCCTACTGGTGGCTCGAGGGCCCCAATCAGTGGCCCGCCGCCCTGCCCGGGCTGCGCACGGCCGCGCTCGCCTGGATCGAGCGGCTCAGCGGGGTCGCAGGCCGGCTCCTGCACGAACTGCTCACCGCCATCGGCGCGTCCGCCGACTTCTACGACCCGGTCTTCGGCGACCGGGCCCACCCGCACCTCAAGCTGGTGCGCTACCCCGGCAGCGCCGGCGACGGCGCCGACCAGGGCGTGGGCGCGCACAAGGACTACGGCTTCCTGACCCTGCTGCTCCAGGACCGGGTCGGCGGACTCCAGGTGCAGCGCGAGGACGGGCTCTTCCACGACGTGCCGCCCCTGGAGGGCGCCTTCGTCGTCAATCTGGGCGAACTCCTGGAGGTGGCGACCAACGGCTACCTGATCGCCACCAATCACCGCGTCGTCAGCCCGCCCGGCGCCACGGAACGCTTCTCCGTCCCGTTCTTCTACAACCCGCGCCTCGACGCCCGAGTCCAGCCCCTCCCATTCCCCCACGCCTCCACGGCCCCCGGCATCACCCGGGACCCGGCCAATCCCCTGTTCGCCGAGTACGGCTACAACGAACTGAAGGGCAAGCTGCGAGCCCATCCCCTGGCAGCGGAACGCCACCACACGGACCTGCTGACAGCGGCATGAAGGGCGGAGCCCGGAAAGAGTGGTCTCCGCCGCGCGTGCGCGAAATCCCGCCACGCCCCCGGAAGGACACCGTCGAATTCAAGATCTAGTCCGCCGAACCGCAGCGTTGACGGCGTTCGCGTGCGAGGCTGTGGCGGGAGGCATATGACCGGAGAGCTCTTGGCCGGACGGTGACAGCGATGTCATCCGGGCGCGGAGAGGGTGGGAGTATGTGCCGCAGACAGGGGAAGAGCCCCGGCACCTTGGGTGCCGGGGCCTGTCCTCCCCTGTTCCGACCCGGAGCCCCGAGCTCTCAGGGTCGTCCCCCTCGGACCGTTTTTCCCCGAGCGGTCCGCCTCCCGCTGAAGATCTCCCCACGGAATCGGCAGCCAATCCTGGAGGAAGGTCACTCAAAGGTGGGGTGTTGTCCCGAAAAGGCGCATTTTCGAATAGCCATTCGATAGCGTCGTGGCGACACGAGCACATGCAGCAGGACGACAGCGGTAGCCGGAGCAGGGGGGTGCCAGGACGATGGTGCGGCGCATCGACGTGACCGGGGCGGGCGGCGTACGGCTCGCCGCCTGGGAGTTCGCCGATCCTCCCAAGCCCGGCGAGAACGAGCGGGCGCCGGGAGTGCTGTTACTGCACGGGCTCATGGGGCGCGCCTCCCACTGGGCGCCCACGGCCCGCCGGCTCTCCGGGCGGCATCGCGTGGTCGCCCTGGACCAGCGCGGCCACGGCCAGAGCGACAAGCCGCCCGAAGGGGAGTACACGCGCGAGGCCTACGTCGACGACGCCGAGGCGGCCCTGGAGCAGCTGGGCCTCGCCCCGGCGGTTCTCATCGGCCACGCCATGGGTGCCCTGACCGCCTGGCAGCTCGCCGCCAAACGCCCCGATCTGGTGAGCGGACTCGTCATCTGCGACATGCGGGCGTCCGCGCTCGGCGCCGCCTCGCAGCGCGAGTGGGAGAGCTGGTTCAGGTCCTGGCCCCTGCCTTTCGCCACGCTCGCCGACGTACGGAAGTGGTTCGGCGAGGACGACCCCTGGGTGGAGCGCCCGAACCCGGCGCGCGGCGCGTTCTACGCCGAGGTCATGACCGAGGCCGAGGACGGCTGGCGGCCCGTCTTCGAACCGGAGCAGATGCTGAAGTCCCGCCAGACCTGGGTCTACGACGCGCACTGGGAGGAGCTCGCGCAGGTGCGGTGCCCGGCCCTGGTCGTCCGCGGCCTGGACGGCGAGCTGGGCCGCGCGGAGGCCCAGGAGATGGTGCGCGTCCTGCCGCACGGCCGGTACGCCGAGGTCGCCGACGCGGGCCATCTCGTCCACTACGACCAGCCCGAGGCCTGGCGGGCGGCGATCGAGCCGTTCCTGGACGGTGTGCTCACGCCCTGACCCGGAACGCGGACCCGGACGGGGGCGCGGACGGGGCGCGGACTCGGAAAAAAGTAGTTGATTGCCTTCCAGGGGGTTCCTAAGGTGTGGATTACACGAGAAGGGAGGTGGTTCGGCAGATGTATGAGAACCGGACGCGTGAGGTGGCTGCGGGCTAGCGGCCCGGCACCCCACCAAGTGCGGTGCCGGACCAGCGCGCGATCGTGTGCGCAGCCGGCCCAATCCCAAGCAGTCACCCGACCCGCGAGTTCGCCGGCACGTCCGGCCGGCTCCCCGCCGTCAGGCGGAGGAACCGAACTCGCGGGTCGTCTGCGTCTGTACGGTCAGGGACTCAGGCGCTCCACCCGCCATGAACCGTCCGGCTCCGCGGTGTAGTAAAGACGGTCGTGGAGGCGGTTCTCGCGGCCCTGCCAGAACTCGACCGTCTGAGGGATCACACGGAAGCCGCCCCAGTTCGGCGGGACCGGGACAAGGGTGCCCTCTGGATAGCGTGCACTCAGCTCCTCGTAGGCGAGTTCGAGCTCCGTGCGGGAGCTGATCACCGAGGACTGGGCGCTGGCCCAGGCGCCGAGCTGGGAGCCGTGCGGGCGGCTGCGGAAGTAGGCGGCAGTCTCGTCGCGGCCGGTCCGGCGGACGGTACCCGTGACGATCACCTGGCGGGCCATCGGGTGCCACGGGAAGAGCAGTGCGACCTGGGGGTTCGCCGTCAGTTCCCGGGCCTTGCGGGAGTCGTAGTTGGTGTAGAAGACGAAGCCCTCTGTGTCGTACTGCTTCAGCAGGACCGTGCGTGAGCTGGGCCGGCCCTCCGCGTCCACCGTGGAGACGACCATCGCGTTCGGCTCGTAGATCATCCCCGCGATGGACGCCTGGGCCGCCTGCTTGAACCAGACGGCGAACTGGTCCATGGGGTGGGCCGAGAGCGAGGCCTCATCGAGCCCTTCGGCGCGGTAGTGCGCCCGCATCTCGGCGGGGTCGTGGGCCAGGTCCTCGGCCGGGCCCCGGGCCGCGCGTTCGACGATGGGTTCGATTTTCGGCTCCGCGGCGGAGGCCGGAGACTCGGCTGCGGATTCGGGTGCGGGTTCGTCCGGGTAGCGGTCGGTCACGTCGTCATCTTGCCGTATGCCGCTGGCACTTCGGGTGGGTGTGGTACATCACTGAGTGGCACTGAGTGCCGCATGCTCTCCCCAAAGGTGGCACTCGGGGATATCGTGCAGTTGCCGTTCGGAGTGGATGAGCGCCGACCGATCGGGGCATCACCCGGGTGACCGCTACGGACCGCGAGCCTTTCACCTGCGCCGGCCCGTGGACGGGGTCGGCGGGACCCCACAGACCACATCCGCCGCACACATCACGAGTCACTAGGAGCCGCCTGATGTCCGATTTCGTACCCGGACTCGAGGGAGTCATCGCGTTCGAGACGGAGATCGCCGAGCCGGACAAGGAGGGCGGCGCTCTGCGGTACCGGGGCGTCGACATCGAGGAACTGGTGGGCCATGTCTCGTTCGGCAACGTCTGGGGACTGCTGGTCGACGGCGCCTTCAACCCCGGACTGCCGCCCGCCGAGCCGTTCCCGATCCCGGTCCACTCCGGTGACATCCGGGTCGACGTGCAGTCGGCGCTGGCCATGCTGGCTCCGGTATGGGGACTGAAACCGCTCCTGGACATCGACGTCGAGCAGGCCCGTGAGGACCTGGCGCGCGCGGCCGTCATGGCGCTGTCGTACGTCGCCCAGTCGGCCCGCGGCCAGGGTCTGCCGATGGTGCCGCAGCGGGAGATCGACAAGGCGCAGTCCATCGTGGAGCGATTCATGATCCGCTGGCGGGGCGAGCCGGACCCGAAGCATGTCGCGGCCGTGGACGCCTACTGGACGTCGGCCGCCGAGCACGGCATGAACGCGTCCACCTTCACGGCCCGCGTCATCGCGTCCACCGGCGCGGACGTGGCCGCGGCGCTGTCGGGTGCCGTGGGCGCCATGTCCGGGCCGCTGCACGGCGGCGCGCCCTCGCGTGTGCTCGGCATGATCGAGGAGATCGAGCGCACCGGCGACGCGCAGGCGTATGTGAAGCGGGCGCTCGACCAGGGCGAGCGGCTGATGGGCTTCGGGCACCGGGTGTACCGCGCCGAGGACCCGCGGGCGCGCGTGCTCCGCCGTACGGCCCGTGAGCTCGGCGCCCCGCGTTTCGAGATCGCGGAGGCGCTGGAGAAGGCGGCCCTCGAGGAACTGCACAACCGGCGTCCTGACCGTGTGCTGGCCACGAACGTGGAGTTCTGGGCCGCGATCATCCTGGACTTCGCGGAGGTCCCGGCGCACATGTTCACGTCGATGTTCACCTGTGCCCGTACGGCGGGGTGGTCGGCGCACATTCTCGAGCAGAAGCGCACGGGCCGACTGGTGCGGCCTTCGGCCCGGTACGTCGGGCCTGGGACTCGTAGCGTGCGGGACATCGAGGGATACGGAACCATCGCCCACTGAGGGCCCATCGCACCCCCCCCCGCACAGTTCCCCGCGCCCCGCCCAGGGACGCGGGGAACTGCGCAAAAATCCCCCACGCGGCTCCGCAGGTGACGACGTACGGGAGCGCCCCGGACGGGGGCGCGGGGATCTGCGCAAAACCTCACGTGGCTCCGCAGGTGACGACGTACGGGAGCGCCCCGGACGGGGGCGCGGGGAACTGCGCAAAATCCCACCCGGCCCCCGCAGGGAACGACGCACGGGAGCCCCCGGACAGGGGCGCGGGGAACTGCGCACCCCAACACCCCGCACCCCCACCCCACCCCAAGCGGAGCGCTACCGCTTGGCCACGAACACGTGCGACGCGATCTCCGCCTCCAGCTCCGCCGCCTCCCCACCGCTTCCGACCAGCACCCCGCCCGGCGACTCCGTCACGCTGACCACCGAGCCGGGCTGTACGCCCGCCCGCCGCAGCGTGTACATCAGCTGCGCATCCGTCTGGATGGGCTCCCCGATCCGCCGCACGACCACGGTCTTGCCGTCCGCGCCCGCGTCCAGCTCGGCCAGCGACACCATGCCCTCGTCCAGGAAGGGGTCCGCGCCGTCCTTCTCGCCCAGCTCCTCGAGGCCCGGGATGGGGTTCCCGTACGGCGACTCGGTGGGGTGGCGCAGCAGTTCGAGGACGCGGCGCTCGACCGCCTCGCTCATCACGTGCTCCCAGCGGCACGCCTCCGCGTGCACCTGCTCCCACTCAAGGCCGATCACATCGACCAGCAGACACTCGGCCAGGCGGTGCTTGCGCATCACGCGGGTGGCGAGGCGGCGGCCCTCGTCCGTCAGTTCCAGGTGGCGGTCCGTGGCGACCGACACCAGACCGTCGCGCTCCATACGCGCCACCGTCTGGCTGACCGTCGGCCCGCTCTGGTCGAGCCGCTCCGCGATCCGGGCGCGCATGGGGACCACGCCTTCCTCCTCCAGCTCGAGGATGGTGCGGAGATACATCTCCGTGGTGTCGATCAGTCCGGACATACGTGCCCCTCGATGAGATCTGCCGAAGGCTCGACGGCCCGCCGGCGTGTGCGCTGGCCCTGCAGTCAATTCTGACGCATGCGACCGACAACCGGGGAGCGACGCCAGAAGCGGATGGCGTCCCACTGGTCCAGACCGCTCCGCGCACCGTAACGTGATCGCCTGTCACCCCGAGACTGCGAAGGGACGCCGCCGAGATGAGCGAGGAGCCGAGCCGGGAACCGCGCGGCGGAAGCGGGAGCGAGACGGCGGCGGGCGAACCGGCGGCGGGCGACCTGGCCGGTCGGTTCTTCGACGCGGCGATCGGCCTGCTGCGGCGGGTGCGCGACGAGGACGCGGGGCCGATCGCCGAGGCCGGCACCCTGATCGCGGAGACCGTCGTCGCCGGCGGCCGGCTGTTCGCCTTCGGCGCCGGGCACTCCTCGCTGGCCGCGCAGGACCTCGTCTACCGCGCGGGCGGCCTCGCCCTGATGAACCTGCTCACGGTCCCCGGCGTGGTCGGTGTCGACGTCATGCCCGCGACCCTCGGCTCCGCGCTGGAGCGGGTCGACGGACTGGCCGGAGCGGTCCTCGACTCCAGCCCGCTCAGGTCCGGGGACCTGCTGGTGATCATCTCCCTGTCCGGCCGCAACGCGCTCCCCGTGGAGATGGCGATGAAGGCCCGCGCTCTCGGTGTCAAGGTCATCGGGGTGACCTCGGTGGCCTACGCCTCACAGACGAAGCCGCGGAACTCCTCCGGCACCTACCTCAAGGACCACTGCGACATCGTCCTCGACTCGAAGATCGCGGTCGGCGACGCGGAACTCAGTCTCGACACCATCCCCGCCCCCTTCGCCCCCGCCTCCACCGTCGTCACCTCGGCCCTGCTCCAGGCGGTCATGGCGACGGCCGCGGGCGTACTCGCGGACCGCGGCGTCGAACCGCCGCTGCTCAGGTCGGGCAACGTCGACGGCGGCCATGAATGGAACAGCCAGGTGATGCGGGAGTACCGCGACCGCATCTTCTACCGCCAGGCGTAGTGACGACGCTCCGTCCGCCCCGTACGCGCCCAGGGTCTTTCCCAACCTGACGGCACCCCCGCGGGCGTCTGGATCAGGCCGCCCCTAGGTCCCCGCCCGGCCGTCCACCGCCCCGGCCAGGTCCAGCGCCGCGGCGATCCGTACCGCGACATCCTCCCCGTACACCGCGTCGGCCCGTTCGAACCGGCTGCGTCCGGCCCCGCGCAGGAACGTCACCACGCCCAGCGTCCTGCCCCGGCTGCGCAGCACCGTGCACAGCGCGTGCACCGCGTCCGCGGGCCACTGCCGGGACAGCGCCCACTCGCTCGCCCGCTCCGGGCCGACGTCGCCCGCCGCGGCCCGTACGGACCCGGCACGCGCCATGCACTGCAGGGCCGGATGCCCCCCGGCGTACCGCACGGGCAGTCCCGCTTTGCCGGCGAGCATGCTGGGGCCCGGCGCGCCGGACGGCGTCTCGACGGCCCGTACCAATCGCACCGGACCGTCCCCGTCCGCCACCGGACCGCCCGCCACCCGGTCGATCAGCGCGTGGTCGGCGAACCCGGCGAGCGCGAAGTCCAGATGGATGGTGGCCGCCTCACCCGGGTCCTCGCACTCGGCCGCCGCCCGCGCCGCGCGGTGCAGTTGGTTGGAGCGGAAGCGCAGCAGGGCCGCGTCCTGCTCGGACTGCTTGGCCTCGGTGATGTCCTGGAACAGCCAGCCCACGCCCAGCGGAACCGGCTCCTCCGCGAGCGGTGACGACAGCCGCAGAAATCCGCTGCGCCAGCAGCGCCGCCTCTCGCCCTCCGCGGACCGCACGCTCACCCAGATCTCGGCGGGCGCGGGCGGGGCGCCCTCGGCGAGCACATGGGTCAGCGCGCTCTCCAGCTCCTCCACCCCCTGGGAGAGCAGGTCACCAAGGGGCCGTCCGAGCACGGCCGTACGGCCGGTGCCGAGCGCGCGGGCGGCGTAGGCGTTGACGACGGCCGGCCGCAGATCCGCGTCGACCAGCAGGACTCCCCAGCTCGCGTCCTCGAACAGGGCCTCGCTCAGCGCGATGGAACGCTCCAGGTCGATCTGCGCGTGGACCTCGCTGAAGGCGCAGTACACCCCGGCGGGTTTCCCGTCGGGCCCCCGCACCGCGGCGGACTGGGTCCTGACGAGCACCCGCCCGCCGTCCTTGGTCACCAGCGCGAACTCGTGCACCTGCCGGCCGGGCGCGCCCATCGCGGACATCAGCCGCGTCTCGACCTCCGCCGCGTCGGCGGGCCGCACCGCCCAGTCGGCGAACCCTCGCCGCCCCACCGCCTCGGCCGGGGACCAGCCGAGGATCCGCTCGGCCTCCCGGTTCCAGTGGGTGACGACTCCGGTGGCGTCGAAGGCGCACAGGGCCGCGTCCATGCCGTCCAGAAGCGCGGCGAGAAGATCCGAGCCGTCCCGGTCGGGCTCGCCCGGCCCCAGCTCGTCCGTCGTCCCCTTAGGCCGGAAAGCACTCACCTGGACCCCCTGCAGGCTGCCGCGTCCGCGTGTACAGCGCGTTCGTCCGCTCACTCGTCTTCATTCAACTGGAACGTGACTCAGCCCACATCTGCTTCGGGGAAGTTCGGAGGACTTTGGAGGAAATCGTTGCTCAGCGAGTACTCACCCCTTGCTGACCGCCGTCAGGATCTCCGGCAGCCGACGTGCCGTCCGCGGCGCCGCGAGCCGCAGGCCGAGCAGGGCGATCAGCGCCCCGTACACGGCGCCCGACGGCAGGAGCAGCCAGGCCCACTCCTCGCCGCCCGCGGAGACGTTCAGCCAGATGGCCGCGGCGATCATCGGCGCGGACAGCAGGGCTGCGGCGACCATGCCGCCGAAGACGGAGATCCAGGCGAGCCCCGCCTGCCCCGGGACGACGTTCTTGTACCCCTCCTGCGGGATGGAGTACGGGAAGCGGGCCGAGGCCCAGGCGCCCGTGGCCAGCATCGCGCCGAGCAGCGCGAAGGACAGCCCGAGCACCTCGGGCAGCTTGGCCCAGACGCCGAGCAGCGCGGCCGTCACGGTGGTCACGAGGGTGGCGTACGGCAGCGTGATGAGCAGCAGGGCCAGCGCCCGGCCGCGCAGTTCGGCGTAGGCGTCCCGCGGCGAGGAGATCGTCGTCGCGACCATCCAGAACGCGGACGTGTCCTGCCCGAACTGGTTGTACATCTGGATGCCGAGCATCCCGGCGGCGAAACAGGCGAAGTAGACGGAGCCGGTGCCCTGGAGGGCGTTGAAGACCGGGATGATGAGCCCGATCGCGAGCGAGGTCACCCAGGCCGCCCTGGTCTTGGGGTCGCGCCACACATAGCGGAGGCTGCGCTCCATCACGGTGCCCGTGCGGCCCGCCGGCAGCAGCCGGGACAGGCCCGTCGAGGCGCCGCGCTCCCGGGCGCCCGGGTCGGCGGCATTGAGCGTGGACTGGTCGGGAGAGGTCATCAGCTTCGTCAGGGTGCGCGACCACAGGACCAGCAGCCCTGCCAGGGCCGCGGCGCTGAGCGCGAGCTGGGCGGCGGCGATGCCGTAGCAGCCTCGGCTCGCGGAGTCCACGGCGCCGATCGCGGAGCCGGGCGGGACCCAGCGCACCACGTCGGCCACCGGGTCGAGCCGGGACAGGCCCCCGGCCGACCCCAGCCGCTGAGCCCCGAAGTTGACGAGCTGCGCGCCGATCGCGATGAGGAGCCCGCTCAGTACGGCCAGATCGCGGCCCTTGCGGCTGGACAGCAGCTGGATGTTCGCGGCGGCCACGGCCCGGGCGAGCGCCACGCAGACGAGCAGCGCGAGGAGGACGGCGACAACGGCGGTGACGTACGCGACCGCCCCGTGCGCCAGGGAGATCACCGAACCGGTGAACAGGCAGAGCGTGAACAGGGGCCCGATGCCCACCAGGGAGGCCGCCAGCAGGGCCCGCACGAGGGGCTGGGGGCGCAGCGGCAGCATGACCAGACGGGTCGGGTCGAGCGTCTCGTCCCCGCTGGGGAAGAACAGCGGCATCACCGCCCAGCCGAGGGCCAGGATCTCGACCAGCAGGACCGTGATGGTGGCGGCGTGCGTGGTGCCCCGCAGGGCGATGAGGCCGATCAGCTGCAGCGCGGCGACCAGGAGTACGAGGACGACGGAGGTGATGTAGGCGGCCCGTCTCCCGGCGGACTGCCGCAGCCCGTTGCGCAGCAGGGACAGCTTGAGGCGTACGACGGTCGGGGTGACGCCCGCGGTGCTCATCGGGCGCCGCCCCCGAGCCAGTCGAGGTCGGCGTTCGCGGTGCGGCCGTGCGCGCCGACCAGTTCGAGGAACGCCTGCTGGAGGGTGGGGGCGTCGCCGCGTACGTCGGCGAGCGGGCCATGGGCGCGGATGCGTCCCGCGGCCATGACCGCCACCCAGTCGCAGAGCGACTCCACGAGTTCCATGACGTGGGAGGAGAACACCACGGTGGCGCCCGAGGCGGTGTACCGCTCCAGTACGCCGCGGATGGTCTGCGCGGACACCGGGTCCACACCTTCGAACGGCTCGTCCAGGAAGAGGACTTCGGGATTGTGGAGCAGGGCTGCGGCGAGCCCGATCTTCTTGCGCATGCCGGTCGAGTAGTCGACCACGAGCTTGTGCTGGGACCCGGCCAGGTCGAGGACATCGAGGAGCTGGGTGGCCCGCTTGTCGACCTCGGAGCCGGGCAGTCCGCGCAATCTGCCGGTGTAGGCGAGGAGTTCGCGCCCCGAGAGGCGTTCGAAGAGGCGCAGTCCCTCCGGCAGCACACCGATGCGGGCCTTCACCTCGACCGGGTCCCGCCATACGTCGTGGCCTACGACCTCCACGGTGCCCTGATCGGGTCTGAGCAGCCCGGTGATCATGGAAAGGGTGGTGGTCTTCCCCGCCCCGTTCGGCCCGACGAGCCCGATGAACCGGCCTGCCGGGAGCGCCAGATCGATGCCTGCGACGGCGATCTGCTCCCCGAACCGCTTCCAGAGCCCCTGCACCCGTACGGCGGGCGTACCCGCCTCAGCCCTCTCGGTCATATGAGCACCCTAGTGACCTGCGGTCCGCTACGGGGCGGGGGTGCCCGGACCGGTGCGTCGCGCGGGGTGGCCGACCGGTGCCGCCCGCTGCCCCGGCCATGACGGGCGGACGGCGGGCGGACACGGCCGCATGGTTGCTCTCCTGCCTACCGGTCCCTGCCGCAGGCGTACGACAAGGGGGAGATCAGCTCCTCCGCGTCCGGCAGCCAGCGGTTGGCGGGGGTGGGGCGGCGGGCCCACTGGACGGCGCCCCGGGAGCCGTAGCGCGTGGGCGGGGCGGCCACGTACGCGCCCTCGCCCAGGGCGGTGAGGTCGAGGGAGGAAGGTGACCACCCCAGGCCCCGAACCAGGCTGGGCACCTTCAACGACGCGCCGGGCAGGACGAAGAAGAGCATGCGCCGGTCCGGCGTCACCGTCACGGGACCGAGCGTCAGTTCCATCCGCTCCATGCGCGCCAGCGCGAGGAAGCCGGCGCTCTCCGGTACGTCGATCGCGTCGAAGGTGCGCCCCGTGGGCAGCAGGATCGACGCGTTCGGCTGCCGGGCCCACATGCGGCGCGTGACGGTCGCGCTGCCGGTCGCCTGGGTCGCCCAGTCGTCGCGTGCCGGGTGCGCGCCGGGCAGCGGGCACGCGGACAGTCCGCAGGAGCAGCGGAGCACCCCGTCGGCGGCTTCCAGCCAGGTCCCGGGGAACACCTCCCAGTGGCGTTCCTCGGCATAACGTACGGCCGATTCCAGCAGCGAGTCGCCGCGTTGCTTCGGGATATGGGCAGTTTCAGGGCTCGCGATGGTCTCTTCCACGATGAACTCAACTCTAGCCGTCACGGGGGGTTACGCCCGCACTTGCGGGGGCTTCCCCCGGTCCGCGAATCGGGTTTCGGGCCTGCCCTTTTCATCCCGCATGCGCCGGGGAGGAGCACCGGTACGACGCGTGGGGCGCATGGGTGCACGGCCGGGGGCGCGCGCGGGGAACGACAGCGGGGGCTGGGTAGCCACGGGGGGTACGGCCGGGGTGCGACCGGGGTGCGGCATCAGTCTTTACTCCGGCAATCCTCGCATGTCTCGCATCAGAGGCATGTCCGCTGGGCATCGATCTTCAAGGCCGGATCCTCGCGGTGCACGAGAGAAGCGTTCCCGTGAGTCCGGCCACTGAAGTACGTCAACGCTGAAGAACGTCATCGCTGAAGGCACGGTGCGTGCGCAGGCACCGCAGGCATACGGCGCGTGGGCCGACGGGGCGCCCCGGAGGCGAGCGCGCCATGAAGCAGGGGGTACGCCATGGCCGCGAGGCCACTTGTCGCGCGACAGCCGAACGAACGGCTGCAGGCGCTCATTCAGGAAGCGGGCTGCTCGAACGCGGGACTCGCCCGCCGGGTCAACATGTGCGGTGCGGAACACGGCCTCGATCTGCGCTACGACAAGACGTCGGTGGCCCGCTGGCTGCGCGGACAGCAGCCGAGGGGCCGGGCCCCGGCGATCATCGCCGAGGCGCTCGGCCGCAAGCTGGGGCGCACGGTCACGATCGACGAGATCGGCATGGCCAACGGCAAGAACCTCGCCTCGGGCGTGGGGCTCCAGTTCTCGCCGACGGTACTCGGAGCCATCGAGCAGGTCTGCGAGCTGTGGCGCAGCGATGTCGGCCGCCGGGACTTCCTGTCCGGTTCCTCGGTCGCCGCCTCGGCACTGGTCGAACCGAGCCGTGACTGGCTGATCTCGGGGCCGGACGCGCAGGTCGCGCGCTCGGCGGGACCACGGGTCGGGCCCTCGGACGTGGCCGCGGTGCGCGCGATGACCCAGGCACTGGTCGACCTGGACCACCAGTTCGGCAGCGGCCATGTGCGGCCGGTCGTCGTGCACTACCTCAACAGCGTCGTGTCGGGGCTGCTCGCGGGCTCGTACCGGGACGTCGTGGGGCGCGAACTGTTCGCGGCCGTCGCGCGGTTGACCGAACTCGCCGGATACATGGCGATCGACACCGGGCAGCCCGGCCTCGCCCAGCGGTACTACATCCAGGCGCTGCGCCTGGCTCAGGCGGCGGGCGACCGCGGATACGGCGGCTATGTGCTCGCCGCCTCCATGAGTCATCTCGCGGCGCAGCTGGGAAACCCGCGCGAGATCGCGCAGCTGGCGCGGGCGGCCCAGGAAGGAGCGCGGGGGAGAGTGACGCCGCGCGCGGAGGCGATGTTCCACGCGGCCGAGGCACGCGGCCATGCCCTGATGGGGGATGTGCGCGCCGCCCAGTTCTCCTCGGGGCGCGCGGTCGCGGCACTGGAGGCGGCCGACGCGGCGTCCGGGGACGACCCGGCGTGGATCGCCCACTTCGACCACGCGTACCTGGCGGACGAACTGGCGCACTGCCACCGGGACCTCGGGCAGGCGGAGGCGGCGGCCCGGTGCGCCGAGGAGTCCCTCGCCGGGCACCCCGAGTCCCGGGTCCGGCGCAGGGCGATCGGCTATGTGCTGCTCGCCACCGCGCAGGTGCAGCGGCGCGAGGTGGAGCAGGCGTGCCACACCGGTCTGAAGGCCGTGGACCTGCTCGGCACGCTGAGGTCCAATCGTGGCGCCGAGTACCTGGAGGACTTCCAGCAGCGGCTGGAGCCGTTCCGGGAGGAGTCGGTGGTGCGGGAGTTCGGCGCGCGGCTGGACCTGTCCGCGGCGGCGTAGGCCGAAGACGGGACCGGGGTGTCTTTCAGCACTCCTTACTGATCACCCGTACAGGAGTGAAGGAGTGGTGAACGGCTGGTGAGCGAAGGAAGGACGGCCTGGGGGCGGCATAAACAGCGTCGTGCGCCGAGGATCTGTTACGACGGTCACATGGGTGCGAGGTCACGCCCTGTGCTGCATGGCATGGGACTCGGGGGACCCGGTAGCGTGAGCCGACGATTCCGAAGGTCCCCCATTCGTAGGAGTCCCGGTGACGCAGAGTGGACAGGGCGAAGAGCCCTCGGCGCGGCCCGCGCGAGAAGGCATCGTGCTGCCTTCCGACGGTGGCGAGCCCCTGCTGCCGGGCCGGTCCGGCGGAGTGAACGGCTCCTCGCATCCGGCGGGCGAACAGACATGGGGCCGGCCCTGGGGCCCCGGGCAATCGGCCCAGGCACAGCCGCCTGCCCAGGCACAGCCGCCCGCCCAGACCTGGGGCGGCGACGCGGGGCAGCAGTGGGGCGCACCCCAGCAGCCCGCCTCGGCACCCGCACAGGAGTGGGGCGGCGCGCAGGCACAGCCGTCCTGGGAGTCCTCGGACACGCCCTCCGGCTGGAGCGGGGCTCCCGGTTCCGGGGGCGCACACGCCCATGCGCCGGGGGCGCAGCCCATGCCGCAGGCCACGCATGCGGCACCCCTGCCGCCCGCCGCCGACGAAGGCGCGACGCAGTACATCCCGCCGGTCGCCGCCGCGGACGAGGGCGCGACGCAGTACATCCCGCCGGTGGCGCCGGGCGCGCTGCCGCCGGAGGTACCGGCGGACGACTCCACGCGTTATCTCGGACGGGCCGTGGGGACCCCGGCCGCCGGCCTGCTGCCGCATGCCGCCGGCCCCGACGCCCAGGCCACGCAGTTCTTGCCCCCGGTGACCGGACAGTCCGGCCCGGCGCCGTACGGCATGGCGCAGGGCGCGCCCGGAGGCGACCGGCACACCCCGGCGGAGTTCGACAACCTCTTCCGTCATGACGCGGCGGCCGGCCATGACTCCACCCAGCATCTGCCGCGGATCGACGCGCCGGGCATGCCGGGCGGCCCCGGGGCGGGGCCGGCCGTAGGGTACGACGACGACGGAGGCGGCCGGACCCGCTCGAAGATCCCCCTCATAGCAGCCGCCGGGGTGGGCATCATCGTCCTCGGCATCGGAGCGGGCGCCCTGCTCAGCGGCGGCGGTACCGACGGCAAGAGCGACAACAGCAAGAACGTCTCTGCTACCGGCCCGGCCGCGAAGGCCTCGACACCGGGTTCCAGCGACCCCGCCAAGCAGCAGGCCATCGCGCTCGACAAGCTTCTCGCCGACAGCGGCAACAGCCGCGACTCGGTGATCAACGCGGTCGCCGAGGTCAAGTCCTGCAAGAACCTCGGCCAGGCGGCCACCGACCTCCGCAACGCCGCGACACAGCGCAGCGGCCTCGTCGACCGGCTGTCCGCGCTCGGCGTCGACCAGCTCCCCTCCCACAGCGAGCTGACCACCGCGCTCACCAACGCATGGCGGGCGTCCGCCTCCGCCGACACCCACTACGCGGCGTGGGCCGACCAGGTCTCGGGCAACAAGAGGGCGTGCCACAAGGGCCACGCCCGCACCACGCCGCAGGCCGCGGAGGGCAACCGGGCCAGCGGTACGGCCAGCGGCGAGAAAACGAAGGCCGCGCGTCTGTGGAACGCCATCGCCCAGAAGTACGGCCTCACCCAACGCCAGCCGACCCAGCTGTAACCCGAGTTCCCCGCGCCCCTATGGGGGGTACTTCGATGTATCGGCACGTGCGGGTCCGTCGTGGCTTGTCGCGCAGTTCCCCGCGCCCCTATCCGGGCGCGAAGCCAACCACGACGCACCCGCGGGAGAACCGATAGGGGGCGCGGGGAAGTGCGCGACAAGCCACAACAGACCCGCGGGCGACGACGCACCTGATAAGGGGCGCGGGGAACTGCGCAAAAACCCGCACCGCCCCCGCAGGGAACACGCTCAGCCCGTCGTCGTGCTCTCCAGCGTCTTGGACACGTTCACAAACCCCTTGCGTGCAGCAACAAGCTGCCCACCCCGCACGACCTGGAAGGTCACATCCGAGTTGATCAGCCGGGGATAGTCGACCACAGCGGTCAGATCCTGGAACCGCCAGCGCAGGGGCGGCGTCAGCCCACCGGTGTCGACCTGGAGGCCGTTGTCGAGCGAGTCGCGGATCGTGCGCGCGGACACCTCACCGCCCCCGAGCGAGTCGACGACCTTCTTCAGCACGGTGTAGGCGATCCACGTCGTCTGCACTCCCGCGTCCGCCGGATCGATCCGGTTGTCGCCGAAGGCCTCCTTGCTGATGACCTTCTTCATCGGATCCCAGCGCGGGTCCGACGCCGCCGGGTACCAGCTGGTGACGTACGCGCCCTCGTACGGGCCCGAGGCGCCGCCCGACGTGTCGACGACCGACTGGTCGACGCTGCCCAGCACGGAGGCGGTGCGCACCGCCGGGTAGTCCTGGCTCAGACGGCGGAAGGAGTCCATGAACGTACCGGTGCGCTCGTCGAGCGCAGGCACCACGCACCCCTTCTGCAGCGGGTTCTTGGTCGCGCTCCGCAGCGCCTGCTGGGCCTGGGGGTCGAACGCGGTGGCGTCCTCGGCGGCGCGCACATCGGCGGCCGACGTGTGGCCGCCCGCCTTGAGCCCGGAGTTGAGCAGCACGGGAAGCTCGTCGCCGGCGACGGTGTCAGGACGCACCAGCGAGACGGGACCGCAGGTCTTGCCCAGCTCCTCGCCGAGTCCGGCGAGCAGCGCGGGCTGACCGCCGTTGACGGGGTAGGAGAGCACGCTCTTGAACTCGTCGTCGGTCAGGCCGTAGCCGCCGATGAACGGTATCCCGGCCGACTCCAGCGGGGAGATGAAGGAGCTCGCGTACTGGCTGTAGGAGCCGACGACCGCGACGGCCTTCTCCTTGACGGCGAGCCGGGCACATTTCGCGGCTTCGATGTAGTCGTTCTGGTCGTTGCAGGTCAGCACGTTGAGCTTGCGGCCGCCCAGGCCGCCGTTCGCGTTGATCCAGCGCGCGTACGCCTTCGCCATCGCCGGCACGCCGGGTTCGTTGTTGGCGGAGGTGTTCTCGGGCGCCCAGGTCATGACGGTGATGGCGTCGTCCGAGGAGTCACCGGAGACACCGGGGATCACCCCGCAGGCGACGGTGAGGGACGAGCACGCCACCAGGACGCCCGCGGACAGCAGCGCGCTTCTGACGCGGCGGCTCATGCCACCGCGGCCTGATGAGCCGGAAACCCGGGGGCGGATGGAGGAGGTACTGGTGCTGCGTCGCCTGCCGCTCATGGACCCGCACGATTCCGCCACATCACTAACCTGCGAGTGACCTTTGACCAACAGGAAGTGACATAGGGGTGAATTACGGGGGGTCGATGCTTTGGATTTCGTGTGGAACGTACGATCGGTGACCGTGCAAGGTTCGGAGACCCCTTCCCGTCGTGGCCGTCGCTCATCCACCATGGGCGGCATGCCGCTCAACGACATGCCCTGGTGGCGCTGGCGCAGCAACGTGCGTTCCGCGCTGCACATGCTCTCCGATCCTGGGTTCCAGCGAGACGTCTGGCTCGCCGGCGTCGACGGATACGGTGACGTCACCGACGCCGTCTACCGCCTGGTCGAGGACACCTGGCTGGACAGCTGGTCCGCCGAGAAATACGTCGGCACGATCTTCCGCGACTCGCAGGAGGCGGCGCTGGTCGACACCGCCGTGCTGCGCGTGCTGCGGATCATGCACCAGGTGGGGCCGGACGCGCCGGTGGAGGCGTACCTCAACCACCAAGGGTGGCCGGAGGCGGTACGAGCTGCACGCGACGCCCATATGCGGCTCGCGGTGAGCGACGGCGAGGACCCGGACGCGCCGCCGCGGACGCTCGAGGTGCTGCGGATCCTCACCCACACCGCGCAGAGCGCGTAGACCGCTCACCTCACCCGGTGCCCGGCATCGACGCCGGCATCCGTCCGGGTGGCGGGACGGGGATCCGCGTGGGCCCGTGCCCATGAGACCCTGGCCCGCATGAGTGAGCAGTCCACCCGGGCCGCGGCCCCCGCCGAGCAGTACGTCCTCACCCTCTCCTGCCCCGACAAGCAGGGCATCGTGCACGCCGTGTCGAGCTATCTCTTCATGACCGGCTGCAACATCGAGGACAGTCAGCAGTTCGGTGACCGCGGCACGGGTCTGTTCTTCATGCGCGTCCACTTCTCCGCCGACGCGCCGGTGACCGTCGACAAGCTGCGCGCGAGCTTCGCCGCGATCGGTGACTCCTTCCACATGGACTGGCAGATCCACCGGGCCGACGAGAAGATGCGCGTCATCCTGATGGTCAGCAAGTTCGGGCACTGCCTGAACGACCTGCTCTTCCGGGCCTCGATCGGCGCGCTGCCCGTAGAGATCGCGGCGGTGGTGTCCAACCACACCGACTTCGCCGAGCTCGTGGGCTCGTACAACATCCCCTTCCGTCATATTCCGGTCACGAAGGACACCAAGCCGGAAGCCGAGGCCAAGGTCCTCGAACTGGTCCGTGAGCTGGACGTCGAACTGGTGGTCCTGGCCCGCTATATGCAGGTGCTCTCCGACGACCTGTGCAAGCAGCTCAGCGGCCGGATCATCAACATCCACCACTCGTTCCTGCCGAGCTTCAAGGGCGCGAAGCCGTACCACCAGGCCCACGACCGCGGTGTGAAGCTGATCGGGGCCACCGCGCACTACGTCACGGCCGACCTCGACGAGGGCCCGATCATCGAGCAGGAGGTCGAGCGCGTGGGCCACGATGTGACCCCCGACCAACTGGTCGCGGTGGGCCGGGACGTGGAGTGCCAGGCGCTCGCACGCGCGGTCAAGTGGCACGCCGAACGCCGGATCCTGCTCAACGGCCGGCGGACGGTCGTCTTTGCCTGAGGCTCCGGCCCCTTCGCGTCTGCCTCACATCCGGCTCAGGGACGCGGCCGCGAACAGCACATCCCGGATCGCCTGCCGGTCGCCGACCTGTCCCGCGGCCGCCTCCTGGGGCGGCACATGGCCCGCGGCCAGCCGGCAGAACTCCACCCCGTCGAGCGCGACGTGCGCCACCTCGTGCTCGGGGGAGGCGACCGCCGAGTGCGGCGGGGCGTCGAGGGCGATCAGCCACTCTCCGCCGCCCGAGCCTTCGATCTCCAGGCGCAGGGTCCGCCCCGGCTCGCCCGCGGGCACGAGGTGGCGGGTGTGCCCGGGCGCGGCGAGTCCGGCCCGGCGCCGCGCCGCCAGGGCCGTGGGGAGCAGCCGCGCGCCCAGATCGATCATCTTGTTCAGATGACGCGGCGCCGGGGGCCCGTACGGATAGTGGATGGCGTTCGCGATGTCCTCCGCGTGCACCCAGCACTCGAAGGCACGGTCCAGCATCGCGTCGCGCAGCGGCAGCCCGAACCCGCCGTACGACACCGAGAGCCCGAGTCCGCGCCCGGCCGGGTCCCCGCCCGCGAAGGACAGGGCCCGCAGCAGATCGCGGCTCTGCTCCCGCCATGGACCGCGTACGGCACCGGTGGGCGGAAGGCGCGAGGTGCGCCAGTACGCCTCCGTGCGGGACTGCGGTGTGCCCTCCCCGACGTTCGCCTCCCCGAGCGGGTCGTCGAGCCCGAGCGCGACCGCCACCAGCCCGTCCACGGAGAGCAGATGGGCTATCACTCCGGCGACGGTCGTACGGCGGCCGGCCGGTCCCGTCCCGTCGAACCAGCGCAGGCGCACCGGGGCATGCCACTCGGCGTCGCCTATGTCCTGGAGCAGGGCGTCGAGGCGCGCGGCCTCGGCGTCGTACGCGGCGGCCCAGTCGGGCACCGGGACGCTGGGCGGGCGCCGGTCGAGGCAGCTCTCCAGGACACGGGTGCGCAGGCCGGGGTCGAGGTCGAGGCTGTCGGGGCGGTGCAGCAGCCGTACGGCCTCACGCAGCCGCCGAGCCTCCTCCGCGCACGGGCCGCAGTCACCGAGGTGCGCCTCGACGGCCGTCGTCTCCTCCGGCGAGCAGGCGGCGAGCGCCCAGGCGCCGAGCAGTGCCTTCAGCACCCGGTGTTCGAGCACGAGCGCCGTGGGAGGGGCCACCGGGCCTGGGGAGGGATCGGGCAGAGGAAGCCCGGTGTCCTCGACCGAGGGGCGCGGCAACGGGATCCGGGGCGTGCGGCCGTGTTCCTCGAAGCGGTCCGTCCCGGTCACCACGCGGCCTCCGCTTCGGGAGGGGTGCCCGAGGAACCCGTCTCATGGGCAGTGGACAGCAACTGCAGACCCAGGCGGAGGCGACGGCGGGCCTCGTCCCGCGTGATGCCGAGGTCGGTCGCGGTCTGGCGGTAGTCCCGGCGCTGGAAATAGGCACGCTCCAGCGCGGCGCGCAGCGGCACCGGCATCGAGGTGATGATGTAGTCCGCACGGGCCGCGACCGACGCGCTGCGCACCTTGCGCTCCAGCTCCTCCGTCGTCCCCCCGCCGTCCAGGGAGAGTGCCGCGGTCTCGGTGGCGCGCAGCCGCTCGACGGCGAGCCGCTGGGTGAGCGTGGCCACCCATGACCGCAGGGGGCCCTGCTTCGGGTCGTACGCCCCGGGGTTCTCCCAGAGGCGGGCGAACACCTCCCGCGTGACGCCGTCCACCGCGTCCTCGTCCCCGAGCACGCGGTGGGCCAGTCCGTGCACGAGCGAGGCGAACCGGTCGTAGCACTCACCGAGCGCCGCCGCCTCACCCCGGGCGAGCCGCTGTTGCATGTCGCGGTCCCACCGGGGCGGTGCGTCCTTTTTCGCCATGCGGCCCCCTCAGTCCTGCTCGTACGACCCCTCGAAATGTAGTCGGCACGTCTGACAACGCGGGACCCGTGGTCCGGGTGGGCGCCTACCCCGACAGTTGATGACCAGACATGAACGAATGGGACCGCTACTGAATGAATTGGCTCGTTTGCAACACGCTTTCGATCAGGACTTCGGTGTTTCATGGAGCAGGGTCGGGGCAGCCGCGCCTGAAGGAAGCGTAGGAAGTACTTCCGGTTTCTTGGTCGGATTGCAGGCAAGCGGGAGGCGTGGCGGTGACGCTCAAGGTGACCTTCTGGGAGCGCGGAGAGTGGGCCGTGCTCGAAGTGGCGGGCGAACTGGACCTCGTGACGTCACCGGTGCTGCGGCAGCGGGTGCACGACGCCGTGGCCGATGGCCGTCACCAGCTCGTGCTGGACCTTTCCGAGGTCTTCTTCTGCGACTCCAGCGGGGTCGGTGTGCTGATCGCCACGCGGCGGCTGATCCGGTCCTGCCAGGGGCGGCTGCGGCTGATACTGCCAGGGCAGGGCGGGGCGGAGGGTTCCCATGTGAACCGGGTCCTCGCCGCGCTGGGCGTGCGGCGTCTCTTCGATGTGCATCGGGATGTGACCTCGGCCACGGATGACGAGGCCCGGCCGTTGTCGGCGTGATCGCTGTCGCGTTGCGGTGTCCCTGCGGGTGCGTGGGGGGTTTGCGCAGTTCCCCGCGCCCCTATCAGGTGCGTTGCCGCCTGCGGGTCTGTTGTGGCTGGTCGCGCAGTTCCCCGCGCCCCTTGGCAGGTGCTTCGTGGCTGGTCACGTAGTTCTCCGCGCCGCTTGTCGGGTGCGTCGTGTGCGGCCATGTGGTGGCGGCGCGGATCGGTACGGCCCGGCGTTCCTGCGGGGCGCGCCTCAGCGCATCCGTGTCGCAAGTGGGCCACACTGTTGTCCCAGAATTCCTGCGATCTTGGTACAAGCGCCGCTTTCCGTCTCCACCGGAGGCCTCGGCGTCGTACGCTCCGTGCCGGATACAGCCCCGATGTGATGTAAGGCGGCCCGAGAACACATGGTCAGCACCGAGTACGAGCGCAGGATCGCCGCCCGGTTCGCCACCTTCGACCAGGACGGCAACGGCTACATCGACCGCGAGGACTTCAACGTCGCGGCCAAGGCCGTTCTCACCGAGTTCGGCACCGCGGCCCGTTCCGAGCGGGGACAGGCCCTGTATGCCGGGGGTGAGGCCTTCTGGCAGGGCATGGCCGGGATCGCGGACCGGGACGGGGACCAGCGCATCACGCGCGAGGAGTTCGTCGGCGGCGCGGTCAAGCGGCTGCGCGACAACCCCGAGCGGTTCGGGGAGATCGCCCGCCCCTTCCTGCACGCGGCGCTCGCCGTGGCGGACGGCGACCACGACGGCACGGCCACGGTCGAGGAGACCGTCCGCGTCCTGAGGGCGCTCGGGGTGCACGAGGACATCGCCCGGGCGGTCACCGCGACGCTCGACGCGGACGGCGACGGCAAGGTCGGCGAGACCGAGATCGTGGCCGCCTTCGCGCGTTACTTCACCGTCCCCGAATAGCGCTCGCGCAGCTTGTACTTGAGCACCTTCCGCAGGGTGTCGTTGCGCGGAAGGGCGTCCACCACCTCCAGTTGCTCCGGCAGCTTGTGGACGGAGAGCCCTTCCGCCCGGAGATACGCGGTGACGGCGGCAAGGGTCAGCGCCGCCGTCCCCGGCGCCTGCTCGGCCACCGCGCAGACCCGTTCACCGCGTTCCTCGTCCGGCAGGCCGATCACCGCGACGTCCTGGACGGCGGGATGCCGGTGCAGCAGGTCCTCGATCTCCTTGGCGGAGATGTTCTCCCCCTTGCGGATGATGACGTCCTTGAGACGCCCGGTGAGCACGAGGTGGCCGTCGGCGGTGAGCCTGCCGAGGTCGCCCGTGACGAGGAACCCGTTCTCGTCGAACGCCTCCTCCGTCTGTGCCGGGTCCAGATAGCCCTGGCAGACGGCTTCCCCGCGCAGGCGCACCTCCCCGTCCACGATCCGTATCTCCATCCCCTCCGGTGGCCGCCCCTCGGTGCTCGCCAGGTTCTCCGCGGAGTCGTCCGGCGACCCCATGGTGATCATCGGCACCTCGGTCATGCCGTACCCGTGCGTCAGCTGCACGCCCATCTCGCGGACGACGGAGTGGTAGAGCTCGGGGGGTTTGGGTGCCCCGCCGCCCGCCAGCAGCCGCAGCGTCGGGATCAGCTTCCCGCCCGGCCGTCTGCGCTGCTCCGCCAGGAACATCGAGTAGAAGGCCGTCGACCCGCCGGCCACCGTCACCCCGTGCCTGCGGTACTCCTCCAGCGCGTCGGGCAGCGCGAACTGCTCGAACATCACCGCCGGGAATCCGTACAGCAGCAGCATCACCGTGTAGTCGGGCCCGCCGATGTGCGCGTAAGGAAAGGCTATGGACCCCACGTCGTCCGGCGAGAGGTGCAGCGCGTGCGCGAGGCAGGAGCCGCCCGCGATCAGTGAACGGTCCGTGTGCAGTACGCCCTTGGGGTCGGAGGTCGTCCCCGAGGTCCAGTAGATCCAGCGGACCGAGGTGCCCTCGGCGGGCGGCGGAGGCAGCACGGCCGGGTCGCCGTCGGGCAGGCCCTCGCCGTCGTACGCCTCGAAGACCCCCTTCGCGCCGAGCCGCCGTGCCATCGCCGCGAAGTCGAAGCCCCGCCAGGTGCCCGGCACCGCGAAGAACTCCGCCCTCGACTCCCGTAGCGCGAAGCCGACCTCATGGTCCCGGTAGAAGGGGATGACCGGGCTCTGCACGGCGCCCAGACGGACGAGCGCGAAGGACAGCAGTGCCGTCTCGATACGGGTGGGCAACTGCCAGGCGACCACCGTCCCGGGACGTACTCCCATGCCGTACAGCCCCGCGGCCACCCGCTCGGCCCGTTCGCGCAGCTCGCCGAAGCTCAGGGAGCGGTCGCCCTGGAGCAGTACGGGCCGGTCGGGGGTGAGGGCGGCGCGCCGTTCGGCCAGTTCCCAGAGCGTCCGGGAGGCGCCCAGCGCGTGTGCGGTGTCGTTCACGGCGGCTCCCTGTGCCTGACGGGGCGAGTGAGCTGACGGGTAGTCAGATCGTGCGCAGAGCGTAGGACGCTCCGCCTTGTCGGTCCAGGGGTGCGGGACTAACCTGCCCATGGAGGAGAATCTGACGGTCCATCAGATATATGCCCGCCGGACGGAGGGGACTCATGACCGAACTGCCCCGCATCATCAGCGTCGACGACCATGTGATCGAGCCCGCGCACCTCTTCGACACCTGGCTGCCGCAGAGGTACCGGGACCGCGGCCCCAGGCCGCTCACCGCGGGGATCGGCGAACTCGCCTACATCGGCGGCAAGTACCAGATCACGATGGACCCGGAAGGGCCACCGGCCGACTGGTGGATCTACGAGGACCTGAAGTTCCCGTACAAGCGCAACATCGCAGCCGTCGGCTTCGACCGTGACGAGATGACCCTGGAGGGCATCACCCGCGAGGAGATGCGTCCCGGCTGCTGGGACCCGGCCGAGCGGCTCAAGGACATGGACCTCAACCATGTCGAGGCCAGCCTCTGCTTCCCGACCTTCCCGCGCTTCTGCGGCCAGACCTTCGCCGAGGCGCACGACAAGGAGGTCGCCCTGGCGTGTGTGCGCGCGTACAACGACTGGATGGTGGAGGAGTGGTGCGGCGGCAGCGGCGGCAGGCTGATCCCGCTGTGCCTGATCCCCCTGTGGGACATCGACCTCGCGGTCGCCGAGATCAGGCGCAACGCCGCCCGCGGCGTACGGGCGGTGACCTTCTCCGAGATCCCCACCCACCTCGGGCTGCCCTCCATCCACTCCGGCTACTGGGACCCCTTCTTCGCGGTCTGCGAGGAGACCGGGACCGTCGTGAACATGCACATCGGTTCCTCGTCCCAGATGCCTGCCGCCTCCCCGGACGCCCCGCCCGCCGTGCAGGCGTCGCTCTCCTTCAACAACGCCATGGCGTCGATGATGGACTTCCTCTTCAGCGGGGTGCTGGTCAAGTTCCCGCGCCTCACCCTCGCCTACTCCGAGGGGCAGATGGGCTGGATCCCGTACGCCCTGGAGCGCGCCGACGACGTCTGGCAGGAGCACCGTGCCTGGGGCGGCGTCCGCGGCCTGATCCCCGAGCCCCCGTCCACGTACTACTACCGGCAGATCTACTGCTGCTTCTTCCGCGACAAGCACGGCGTGGCGTCCCTCGACACGGTCGGCCGGGACAACGCGACGTTCGAGACCGACTACCCGCACGTCGACTCGACCTTCCCGCACACCAAGGAGGTCGCCCTCGACCACGTCAAGGGCCTGGACGACGAGACGGTCCACAAGCTGATGCGCGGCAACGCCATCCGCATGCTCGGACTCGACCTGGACCGCTAGTGGACCTCGCCTACTCGCCCGCGGAGGAGGAGTTCCGGGCACGGCTGCGGGAGTGGCTCGCCAAGGCCCTTTTGGCACTGCCCCCGAAGCCGTCCCCCGACGACTGGCCGGGCAGACGCGCCTACGACCTCGGCTGGCAGCGGATGCTGTACGACGCCGGCTACGCGGGCCTGCACTGGCCCGTGGACGCGGGCGGGCGCGGCGCCACCCCCACCCAGCATCTGATCTTCCTGGAGGAGACCGAGAAGGCGGGCGCGCCCTACGTGGGGGCCAACTTCGTGGGCCTGCTGCACGCGGGGCCGACGATCGCCGCCGAGGGCACACCCGGGCAGCGGGCGCGCTGGCTGCCGCCCGTGCTGCGCGGCGAGGAGGTCTGGTGCCAGGGGTTCAGCGAACCGGACGCCGGTTCGGACCTCGCGTCGCTGCGCACGCGCGCGTGGCGCGACGGCGACACCTATGTGGTGAGCGGTTCCAAGATCTGGACCTCGCACGCCGAGGTCGCCGACTGGTGTGAACTGCTGGTGCGCACGGACCCGGACGCGCCCAAGCACAAAGGCATCACCTGGCTCGCGCTGCCCATGGACGCGCCCGGCGTCACCGTAAGGCCCCTGAGGACGCTCGCCGGTTCGACGGAGTTCGCGGAGGTCTTCCTCGACGAGGTGCGGGTGCCGGTGGCCAACCGGGTCGGCGAGGAGAACGACGGCTGGCGCGTGACCATGGTGACCCTCTCCTTCGAACGCGGCACGGCGTTCGTGGGCGAGGTGGTGGCCTGCCGTCGTGTCCTTGGTGAACTGGCCCGCGAGGCGCGGGGCAACGGCCGCTGGGACGACGCGGCGCTCAGGCGGCGGCTGGGCAGGCTCAACGCCGAGTTCCGCGCGCTGTGGCGGCTCACGCAGTGGAACGTGAGCGAGGCGGAGCTGACCGGCGGAGTGCCGGGCGTGGGAGGGTCGGTCTTCAAGCTTCGCTACTCGCACGCGCGCCAGGAGCTCTACGACACCGCAGCCGAGGTCCTGGGCGCCGCGTCCCTCGACCTCGACCGGCCCTGGGTCCTCGACCGGCTGTCGTCGCTGTCCTACACGATCGCGGCCGGCACCTCGCAGATCCAGCAGAACATCGTGGCCGAACGCATTCTGGGGCTGCCGAAGGGGCGGTGACACACCCGTGCGCTTTTGGAAGGGGCGGTGACACAACGGTGCACTTCCAACTCACCGACGATCAGCAGGCGCTCAGGGCCGGGGTGCGTGACCTGCTCACGGGCCGCTTCGGTGCCGACGCGCTGCGCGCCGCCGTCGCCCGGCCCGGTGTCCTCGACCGCGCGCTGTGGCGCGAGCTGGGCGCGGCGGGCTTCTTCGCGCTGCGGCTGCCGGAGGCGGACGGCGGGGTCGGACTGGGACTGCCCGAGGCGGTGCTCGCCTTCGAGGAGGCGGGCCGGGTGCTGCTGCCCGGGCCGCTGGTGGCCACGCATCTCGCGGCCGGCCGGGTGGCGGGCGCGGCGACCGGGGAGACGGTGGTCACGGCCGCCGCCTCCGGCGGGCTGGTGGAGTGGCTGGCGGAAGCGGACGTCGTGGTGGGGGACGCGTCCGGTGCCGTACCTGTCGCGTCGGTGGACCCGCTGACCCCGCTGCACCGGCTGCCTGCGGCCCCGGGCGGCCCGGCCGGTGACGCCCCCGATCCGGTCGCGGTCCTCCTCACCGCCGCCGAACAGCTCGGCGGCGCCGCCCGTGCCTGCGAGCTGGCCGTGAAGTACGCGCGGACCAGGGAGCAGTTCGGACAGCCCATCGGAGCATTCCAGGCGGTCAAGCACCTCTGCGCACAGAGCCTGGTGCGCGTGGAGACGGCCCGTGTAGCGGTCTACGCCGCCGCGGTCACCGCCGACCCCCTGGACATCGCCGCCGCCCGGCTGCTCGCCGACGAGGCGGCCGTGCGCGGCGCCCGCGACTGCCTTCAGGTGCACGGAGGCATGGGCTTCACCTGGGAGTCGGAAGTGCACCTGTTCCTGAAGCGGGCGTGGGTGCGGACACAGCGCACGGGGACGAGCACGGAGAGTGATGAACTGCTCGCCGCGGAACTGCTTTCGGGGATGAAGTAGAGGATCTCCGTGGAGCCGCCGGGGCCCCTGGGCAGGCATTTCTCGGGCGAGGTCCGGGCGGGGTGCGGGCCGGGCGGCAGGAATGTCGCGGATCGTGGCGCTTTGGCATCACAGAGCGTTGATATCGGGTTGTGTCCTATGCGTGACTTGTCACGGACTGGAGTCGGCGGGCGGCTCCGGTACCTTGTGTGGGATGCGAGCCGTACCGAGCCCGATTCACCCCGGTGTGACCCCAGTGGTGGCGCCGGATCCGGTGATGCGCGCGGCTCCGGAGGCAGGGCTGACGGTCGTGCCTGCCTGTTCGACTCGTCACGGCAAGCGTCGCACAGTATGCCGCACGGGTACTCCTTCGCGCTGGAATATGCCCGAAGCGCTTGTTGGGGTGACTGTACGTCAACCATGCTGTCGTGCGAGGGAATCACGGTCCGTGATCCTGGTTCCTGCCATGCAGACAATGACCACGATCGTGGCTCTTGTGAGGCGCGAGGCGATGTGCCCGCCGGTTCGGATGGTGTGAGCGGTGCAGGTGCTTCAAGTGCAGCTGGAGATCCGGCCCGACCCCGCGGAAGTGGGGCGGGCTCGCCAATGGGCCCGCTCCCGGCTCGCCGGGTCGGGCATAGCGGCCGATGAGCCGCTCGCCGAGACGCTGATCCTGCTCGTCTCCGAGTTGGTCACCAACGCGGTGGTGCACACCGGGTGCCCCGCCGTGCTGCGGCTGCTGCTGACGGGGATGCGGGACGACCCCTCGGGCGCCGTGGCCGGCATGGTCCGCCTGGAGGTGGCCGACGCCAGCGCCCGCCCGCCGGAGCCCCGGCATGCGACGGGTGACGAGACCGGTGGTCGCGGCCTGGAACTGGTGGACGGCCTCGCGGACCGGTGGGGCTGGGACCAGGAGGGCGTGGGCAAGCGCATCTGGTGCGAACTGGACCGCTGTGCGGCGTCGGTCGCGGGCAGGGCCGCGGTGTGCGGGGCCGATGTGGTGGCGGCGGAGTTCGCGTACGGGGTGCTCTGAGGACCCTCCCTGGGCCACCGGGCTTTCTTCGCTCGTCCGGCTCGAAGGCCGACGTTCCCGCGGGGCGCGGGTAGGGCGTGCGCTCCTGCGCGCATGTGCTCGGGCGCGCCGGTATGCGCTTCCGTGCGCGTTCTCACAAAAGGGAAGTAAGTGAGGAATCTCTGAACGGCTGTTGACGCCGAGTGTCCGTTTCATCACGCTTATGTTCGGCGGTTCGCCGCGAGGGGACGCCGAGGGCTCCGGTGACGGGAGCCCTCGACGGTGCGGATCGTGTTGCGGTGCTGCCTACAGGATGGCCACCGGAGCCACGGGGGTTCCCGTACCGCCGACGAACGGTTCGGGCATCGCCGACAGAAGGAAGGCGTAGCGCCCCTCTTCTCCACAGGCTGTGGACAACTCTTCGAGATTCCAGTTCTGGCCCTGGTGCATCCCCATCTCCACGAGGTCGAGGGCGTGCACGGGCAGCCACAGATCCTCGATCTCGGGAGGGAAGATCTCAAAGGTGAGCGTGTCGTTCGCGACGGCCGCCACATCGCGCGCGTGGAACCACTCCGGAGTGCGCATGGACAGTCCCGGCGACGGGTACCCGTACGCGTGCTTGTCGCCCGCGAGACAGGTCTGGATCTGCCCGGTCCGTACGAGCACGATGTCGCCGGCCCGCACACGCGTCCCGGCGAGTTCCTCTGCCGCCTCGAGGTCCTCGGGTGTCACGGCGTGCGCGCCGTCCAGCCGTGGCACACCCAGTGCGCGGGGTACGTCGAGCAGCACCCCGCGCGAGACGATGTGCCGGGGCTTGTCGATCCCCGCGAACTGCGCACCGCCATGGGCCGTGATCGAGTCGGCGGGGCGGCCGTTGTAGAGCTTCCCGGAGTGCGAGACGTGCGTCAGCGCGTCCCAGTGGGTGGCTGACTGGAGCCCCATCGTCACGGCGTCGTCGCTGCACGCCACGGTGTCGGGACCGAAGATCTCCTGGTTGATCTGCACCATCACATGCAGGGGATTGACCCGCCCCGGGATGACGCCGGTCTGCACACCGTCCTGCTCGAGCGGCAGGGCGAGCGGAACGCGCCGCCCGCTGCGGACACAGGCCGCCGCCTCCCTGACCACCTCGTCGGTGATGAGGTTCAGGGTCCCGATCTCGTCGTCACGCCCCCAACGCCCCCAGTTGTTCACGCGCTTGGCCATCTCATGGAACTCGGCAGGCAGTGACATGAGTCCTCCCCGGGGCTTGTCTCCGCGCGTCCGGCGGGTCATAGAATCTAACGAACCGTCAATCTAACGAACCGTCAGAAAGCGCGGGAAGGGTCCGGGCATGGGGAACTTCTTGGCAGGCAAGGTCATCGCCGTGACCGGCGCGGGCCGCGGCATCGGGCGAGCGGTGGCGCTGGCCGCGGCGGCGCAGGGCGCACGCGTCGTCGTCAACGACTACGGGGTGTCGGTGGAGGGCGCCTCGCCCACGAGCGAGATCGCCGAGGCCGTCGTCAAGGAGATCGGGGCGGCGGGCGGAGAGGCCGTCGCGGTGGCCGACGACATCTCGACCATGGCCGGCGGGCAGCGGTTGGTGGACGAAGCCCTGGCCGCCTACGGCCGCCTGGACGGCGTGGTGTGCGTGGCGGGCATTCTGCGCGAACGGATGCTCTTCAACATGACCGAGGAGGAGTGGGACCCCGTGGTCGCCACCCATCTCAAAGGCACGTTCACGGTGTTCCGCGCCGCGTCGGCGGTGATGCGCTCCCAGCGCTCCGGCACGCTGATCGGCTTCACCAGCGGCAACCACCAGGGCTCGGTCGCCCAGGCCAACTACAGCGCGGCCAAGGGCGGCATCATCTCCCTCGTACGCAGCGCAGCACTGGGACTGCACAAGTACGGCGTGACGGCCAACGCGGTGGCACCGGTGGCCCGGACGCGGATGTCGGCGAACGTCCCCATGGAGCTGAAGGAGATCGGCGAACCGGAGGACGTGGCCGCCCTGGTCGTCTACCTCCTGTCGGACCGCGCCCGGCAGGCACGCATCACCGGCCAGGTGTACACGATCGCGGGCCCGAAGCTGGCGGTGTGGGCCCAGCCGAGGGAGCTGAGGGCGGCGTACGCGGAGGGCTCCTGGACCCCGGAGACCATCGCCGAGTTCCTGCCGACGTCGGTGGGCACCGACCCGATGCCTCTGCTCGCGCAGCTGGAGGAGATGGAGAGGGCGGCACGGGAGGGCACGCGACCCAACGCGTGAACCCCCCTCACCCACCGAGAAGAGGCGGAGACCATGGACTTCGGGTTCGGTCCGGAAGACGAAGCGTTCCGGCGCGAGGCACGCGCCTGGCTGACGTCGCACGTGGCGGTGGACGGCGCACCGGACCGCAGGGAGTGGGAGCGCACGCTCGGCAGTGCCGGGTGGATCGGTCTCGGCTGGCCCGAGGACGGCCACGGCAACCGCCGCGCCACGCTCACCCAGCAGGTCGCCTGGGCGGAGGAGTACGCACGCTCGGGGGCACCCTCTCGCTCTGGTCACATCGGCGAGAACCTCCTCGCCCCCACCCTGATCGCCCACGGCAGCCCCGAGCAGAAGGCCCGCTTCCTGCCGCCCATAGCCAGGGGCCAGGAGCTGTGGTGTCAGGGCTACAGCGAGCCCGGCGCGGGCTCCGACCTCGCCGGAGTCCGTACCGCCGCCGTACGCGACACCCCGGACACGTACCGCGTCACCGGCCAGAAGATCTGGACCTCGCTGGCCCATGAGGCGGACTGGTGCTTCGTGCTGGCCCGCACCGACCCGGTGTCGCGACGCCACCACGGGCTGACCTTCCTCCTCGTACCGATGGACCAGCCCGGACGTATCGAGGTCCGTCCCATCCGTCAGCTCACCGGGACCAGCGAGTTCAACGAGGTGTTCTTCGACCGCGCCACGGCCCGGGCCGAGCATGTGGTCGGGGGAGAGGGCAATGGCTGGCGCGTCGCGATGAGCCTGCTCGGCTTCGAACGGGGTGTCTCCACGCTGGCCCAGCAGATCGGCTTCGCGCGCGAGCTCGGTGACGTCATCCGCACGGCGCTGGAGACGGGGGCGGTGGACGATCCCGTCATCCGCGACCGGCTCGTCACCCAGTGGGCCGAACTGCGGACGATGCGCTGGAACGCCCTGCGCACGCTGGGCGGCACGCAGACGGCCGGCGCCTCCAGCGTGGCGAAGCTGCTGTGGGGCCGCTGGCACCAGCGCCTGGGCGAGCTGGCGATGCAGGTGCGGGGCGCGGTGGGGGCGGCGGGACCGGCCGACTGGTCGGCTCGCGCGCCCTACGAACTGGACCCGCTCCAGCACCTGTTCCTCTTCAGCCGGGCCGACACCGTCTACGGCGGCTCGGACGAGATCCAGCGCACGATCGTCGCCGAGCGCCTGCTCGGACTGCCGAAGGAACCAAGGGGACCGAAGGGCTGAGGAGTTGCCATGTCAGGTGCTGCAAGCGGTGTGCGAGGGGTGGTCTACGACGGCACGCAGCCGCAGGTCGTGGACGACCTCGAGATACGGGAAGCCGGGCCCGGCGAGGTGCGGGTGGCGATCTCGGCGGCGGGGCTGTGCCACAGCGACCTGTCCGTGGTGGACGGGACCATCCCCTTCCCGGTGCCCGTGGTGCTCGGCCATGAGGGCGCGGGTGTGGTGGAGTCGGTGGGCGAGGGCGTCACCCATGTCCGGCCCGGCGACCATGTGGCGCTGTCGACCCTGGCGAACTGCGGGGCCTGCGCGGAGTGCGACCGGGGCAGGCCCACGATGTGCCGGCAGGCGATCGGACGTCCCGGACAGCCGTTCACGCGGGGCGGCCGGCCGGTGTACCAGTTCGCGTCCAACTCGGCCTTCGCGGAACGGACCGTGGTGAAGGCGGTGCAGGCGGTCCGCATCCCCGAGGACATACCGCTCACGTCGGCCGCGCTGATCGGCTGCGGAGTGCTGACCGGCGTGGGCGCCGTTCTGAACCGCGCCCGGGTGGATCAGGGCGACACGGTTCTGGTGATCGGGACGGGCGGGATCGGCCTCAACGTCCTCCAGGGCGCGCGCATAGCGGGGGCGTCCAGGATCGTGGCGGTGGACGCCAACCCGGACAAGGAGACGATGGCGCGCCAGTTCGGGGCGACGGACTTCCTCACCTCGACGGCCGGGGTGAGGGATCTGCTCCCCACCGGCGCCGACCACGCCTTCGAATGCGTGGGCCGGGTCGAGCTGATCCGCGCGGCGATCGACTCCCTGGACCGCCACGGCCAGGCGGTCCTGCTGGGGGTGCCCCCGGCGGCGGCCGAGGCGACGTTCCTGGTCTCCTCCATGTACCTGGACAAGTCCATCCTGGGCTGCCGCTACGGCTCCTCGCGCCCCCAGCGGGACATCGCGCTCTACGCCAGGCTCTACCGTGAGGGCCGCTTGCTCCTGGACGAGCTGGTGACGGCGACGTACCCCGTGGAGGACTTCGAGAAGGCGGCGGCGGACGCACATGCGGGGAGGGTGGCGCGGGCCGTGCTCACGTTCTAGTGCCGCGGCAGGCGTGCCGGGCGTCGCGAGGGGCGAACGCTCCCTGATCCGGCCTGATCCAAACGAGAGGCCCTAGTCGTTCCAGCCGTTCTGGCCGACCGCGGTGCGGAACGTCCGGCGGTACGCGGTCGGGGTGACCCCGAGGGCCGCCTGGAGGTGCTGCCGCATCGACTGGGCCGTACCGAATCCGGCGTCCCTGGCCACCCGGTCGATGGACAGATCGGTGGACTCCAGGAGCTGGCGGGCGCGCTCGACGCGCTGCTGGGTCAGCCACTGGCCGGGGCTGACACCGGACTCCTCGCGGAAGCGGCGGGTGAAGGTGCGTACGGACATGGCCTCCTGCCGCGCCATGTCGCGCAGCTGGATGGGCTCATGGAGGCGGCCGAGCGCCCAGGCGCGGGCCGCCCCCGTGGTGGCCAGCTGCGGATCGGGCACGGGCCGGTGGATGTACTGCGCCTGGCCGCCGTCGCGGTGCGGCGGGACGACCGTACGGCGGGCCACCTCGTTGGCGATCGCCGTGCCGTGGTCGCGGCGGACGATGTGCAGGCACAGATCGATCCCCGCGGCCACACCGGCGGAGGTCAGGACGTCGCCGTCATCGACGAACAGCACGTCGGCGTCCACCTCGACCCGGGGGAAGAGCCGCTGGAAGTGCTCGGCCTCGGCCCAGTGCGTGGTGGCCGGGCGCCCGTCGAGATGGCCCGCGGCGGCGAGGACGTAGGAGCCGGTGCAGATGGAGACGAGCCGGGTGCCGGGCCGGATGTGGGCGAGCGCGGCGGCCAGTTCCTCCGTGAGGACGCCCTCCTCGAACACGGGCCCGAGTTCGTACGACGCCGGGACGATGACGGTGTCGGCGGTGGCCAGCGCCTCGGGGCCGTGCTCGACATGGATGACGAAGTCGGCCTCCGTCCTGACCGGCCCGGGCGGCCTGACGGAACAGGTGACGACCTCGTACAGATGCCGTCCCTGCTGGTCCTTGGGGCGGCCGAAGATCCGGTGCGGGATGCCCAGTTCGAAGGGAAGCAGTCCGTCGAGTGCCAGGACCACGACGCGGTGTGGCCGGAACGCGGATGCGTCGGGGCGGGCCATGACTCGATCCATGGCCTGATTCTAGCGAATGCTGTCCTTCGGGCCACTCGTTCGGACGCTCATCGGACCGGACCCTCGAAGACGTGACTCAGACGACCGAAGCCGCACCCGCGGACACCGTACGCACCGAGAAGAGGCCGGCCCGTGTGCACCGGGCGTGGTTCGTCGCCGCCGTCACCTTCGTGACGATCATCGGCGCCGCCGCCTTCCGCTCCGTGCCGGGACTCTTCATCGACCCGCTGCACCAGGAGTTCGGCTGGTCGCGCGGCACGATCGGCGCCGCGGTCTCCGTCAATCTCGCGCTGTACGGGCTGACCGCGCCGTTCGCCGCCGCCCTGATGGACCGCTTCGGCATCCGCCGGGTCGTCGCCGTGGCCCTCGTGGTGATCGCACTGGGCTCGGGCGCGACCGTGTGGATGACGACGGCCTGGCAGCTCATGCTCTGCTGGGGCCTGCTGGTGGGCCTGGGCACGGGTTCGATGGCGCTGGCGTTCGCGGCGACCGTCACCAACCGCTGGTTCACCGAGCGGCGCGGGCTGGTCAGCGGCATCCTCACCGCCGCTTCGGCCTCCGGACAGCTGATCTTCCTGCCCGTGCTGTCCTGGATGGTGGAGCACCACGGCTGGCGTCCGGCAGCGGTGACGGTGTCCCTGGCCGCGCTCTCGGTCGTCCCCTTCGTCTGGCTGCTGCTGCGGGACCACCCGGCCGACGTGGGCCTGAAGCCGTATGGAGCCGAGGAGTTCGTCCCCCGGCCGGAGCCCGTGCGCGGTGCCGCCCGCCGCGCCCTGACCGCGCTGATCTCGGCGGCGCGCACGGGCCCGTTCTGGCTGCTGGCCGGAACCTTCGCGATCTGCGGCGCCTCCACCAACGGCCTGGTCCAGACGCACTTCGTCCCGGCGGCCCACGACCACGGCATGCCGATCACCGCGGCGGCCTCCCTGCTCGCGGTCATCGGAGTCTTCGACGTCCTCGGCACGGTCGCCTCCGGCTGGTTCACCGACCGCTTCTCGCCGCGCCGCCTGCTCGCGGTGTACTACGCCCTGCGCGGTCTCTCGCTCCTGTTCCTGCCCATGCTGCTGGCCCCGTCCGTCCACCCGCCGATGGTGTTCTTCATCGTCTTCTACGGCCTCGACTGGGTGGCCACCGTGCCTCCCACCCTCGCGCTGTGCCGGGAGCAGTACGGCGACGACAGCGCCATCGTCTTCGGCTGGGTCCTCGCCTCCCACCAGGTCGGAGCGGCCCTGGTGGCCTTCCTTGGCGGCGTCGCGCGGGACGCGTTCGGCTCGTACGACGTGGTCTGGTACGCGTCGGGAGCCCTGTGCGCGGCGGCGGCCCTGATGGCCCTCGTGATCCGTCGGCGCCCGGCGCCTGCGGCAACCGGACACCAGGCTGCCCTGGCCTAGGGCTTCTCGTTCGGATCAGGCCTCATTCCCGGATCCGGCCTGATCCGAACGAAAGACCCTAGGACCGTGAGCCAGGCGGGTACCCCGGGCCGGGACCGGAGGGCGGCGGGCCCCACTGCGGCGGGGGAGACCACTGGGGTGGAGGGCCCCACTGCTGCGGAGAGGCCGATGTGGCGGCGAACCGCCGTCGGTAGTGGTGGCGGCGGACGGCCGTGACGACGGTGATGGTCACGGCGGCCGCGAACGCGGCGAAGATGCAGCCGATCCCCGCGGCGATGCTGCCGATCGCCTTCCCCACATGGGGCTTGTTTCCCAGCGCGAACTCGGCCGGCAGCTCTGAGGTGCAGGTGAGCGCGTAGTCGCCACTGCTGCTGGGCTGCACCTCGAAGACACGCTCCCAGGTGCGGGACCCGAGGGTGACCTGGAAGCTGCTGCCCGGATGGGTGATCGCCGCGGACGGCATCTGCGGAATCCGGCAGTCGACCCGGCCTCTTCCGTACTGGGAGACGTAGATCGCCTTGGTCTCTCCCCGGACGAAGCTGAACGTCTGTGAGCCGCCGCCGGAGAAGCTGTGGGAGGTGTCGACCGAGTTCACGGTGTCCTTCACCATCACCCCGATGAAGACGGCACCCGCACCGGCCAGCACGAGCCCCAGCAGCGCGGCTATCGCGTACCAGATACGCCGGGGCCGTACGTCCTTTGCCGGGATGTGGGGCGGCGGGGGCGGTGGACCGCTGTACGGTGCCCCGTACGGAGTCTGCATTGTCACAACGCGGCATGCTAGGGCATCGCAACTCGGGTGAATCAATGGCCGGTTGCCCAAGATGACCGGGCGCAGACCGAAGCACGCGTTTCTCCGGGGCAACCGTCTTCACCGGCCCGCGCTGCCATGATGCCGGCGCCGGAATTCGAAGTGAACAGGCCCTAGACGAACCGGCCCTTGTGGAACAGCAGCGGCGCGCTGTCGTCGTCACCCGTCCCCAGAGCCCGTACCCGGCCCACCACGATGAGATGGTCGCCGCCCGTGTGCACGGCGTGGATGGCGCAGTCGATCCATGCCGCGGTGCCCGTGAGGCGCGGTGATCCGGAGAACGGCGCCGGCTCGTGCTCGACTCCGGCGAACTTGTCCCCGCCGCTCACCGCGAAGCCGCGGCACAACTCGCCCTGATGGCCCGCGAGCACGTTCACACAGAACACGCCCACGCGGGCGATGCGCGGCCAGGTCGTAGAGCTTCGGCCGACCATGAACACGACCAGCGGAGGGTCGAGCGACAGCGACGAGAAGGACTGGCAGGCGAAGCCGGCGGGTCCCGTCCCGTCGTCCCCCGCGGGCGCTGTGATCACGGTGACGCCGGTGGCGAAGCTCCCCAGGACGCGCCGGAACTCGCCCTGGTCGACCGGTGCCCGCTCGTCCTCCCCGACGCACCGCAGCTCCGGCCGCGGCAGGGCTTCGAAGGGCCCTTCCGCCACCGTAGGGGCTCCGACCGACCTGAGGTAGCGGACGGCGGTCGCCGCCATCCCCGCGTGTCCCATCACAGCCCCCATTGAAGCTGACGGAGTATCAGTTGAGAAGGGGTATGACACACCCGCAGCACACCCGTGCGTACGCTGCGCTCATGACACGGGGGAGCACGGGGAACGCGGGGGCCCAGGGGCGTCCGGGGACCGCCGGCAGGGTCCGGTGGGGGTCCGCCGCCCGGTCGGGGACCACGCCGACCACGGCCGCGGCGATGAGCGCGGCGGCGCTTCCGGCGGCAGGGCTCGTCCGGTGGCTGGAGGCATCGACCGGTGACGACCGCGGCGCCACCGGTGGTGGATGGGGCCTGTTCTGTCTGGTCCTCTTCGCGCCGTTGGTCTTTCCGGTGCTCGGCCTGCTGCACGCGGCCGTCTTCACGTTGCCGGCCGCGGTACTCGCCCGTCGGGCGGTCCGGCGTGCCCGGGGAGCCGAGTGGCTCTGGCACCTGGGGTTCGCCGCGGTGGCCGCGGTGGTGTGGGCGGGGGCGGTGGCCGCGTTGTGGGACCGGCCGTTCATTGTCACGGCCGGCTGGCTCATGGGTCTGGCCGTGCTGCCGGTGCTGGGGATCGCGTATGTGCGGGGCCGGGCCGCGCGCACGGGTCGTGCGTGGGGCTTCTGGCGCCTCTGGTTCCGGGCGGGGCTCGCGTCCTTCGTCCTGTGCGTCCTGGTCGTCTCGGGCGGGGTGGTCGCCTCGATGACGGGCTCGCTCCCGCAGTACCGGCCTCCCGTGCTGTCCGCCCGGCAGCTGGCCGGGGAATGGCGCGGTGACGGCGGGGCGGTGATGCGGCTGGGCGAGGACGGCCGCGTCGAGTTCACCAAGGTGCCCGTACAGCCCTCGCCGGACGACCGGGGGCTCGAGGACTTCACGGTGTGCGACGGCACCGGTAGCTGGGTGCTCGACAAGAACGGCCACTACGCGTCGGACGGCGACGAAGGGCCCCGGCACCGGGACGGCGTCTTCGTACGGTTCGGTGGCGGATGCGGGCACGAGACGTTCTGGACGATCGGCGGCACGGAGCGGAAGCCCGGGCTGTTCGTGCTGTTCGGCGACGCCGACGCCGGTTCGCTGCGGATCCTGAAGCGGGTCCGGGAAGCCGGGACAGGGGCCGTCACCGGCCCTTGAACTCGGCGTCGCGCCGCTGCACGAAGCTCGCGACGCCCTCCAGCGCGTCCGCGGTCGTCATGTTGATCTCCTGCGCGGCGGCCTCGGCGGCGAAGGCGGTCGTGCGGTCTGTCTCCAGTGAGGCGTTGACCAGCTGCTTGGTGAGCGCGAGCGCCCGGGTGGGACCGGCGGCGAGGCGCTCCGCCCAGGTGCGGGCCGCCTTCTCCAGCGCGTCCGCCGCGACGACCCGGTTGACCAGGCCCAGGCGCTCGGCGTCCGGGGCCGACAGTGCGTCGCCGAAGAACATCAGTTCCTTGGCCCGCTGTGGCCCCACGAGCCGGGGCAGAAGGTAGGCGCCGCCGGCGTCCGGCACCAGACCGCGGCGCACGAACACCTCGACGAACGTGGCGGACTCGGCGGCGATCACGAGATCGCAGGCGAGGGCGAGATGCGCGCCGAGCCCGGCGGCGGTGCCGTTGACGGCCGCGATCACGGGCTTCTCGCAGTCGAGGACCGCGGCGATCAGACGCTGGGCGCCCTCGCGGATGGTGCGCGCCACATCGCCGGGTATCCGTTCCCCGCCCGTCGCCCCGCCGCGCAGGTCCGCCCCGGCGCAGAAGCCTCGGCCCGTTCCCGTCAGGACCACCGCGCGCACATCCTGGTCGGCGGAGGTGTCGCGGAACTTCTGGATGAGCTGTTCGCGCAGGTCAGGGGTGATGGAGTTGAGGGAGGAGGGGCGGTTGAGGGTGAGCCACGCGACGTGACTGTCAGTGGTGTGCAGCACCAATGGCTCGACGGGATCTTCGGGGGAAGGTGTCATCGTGTTCCGTTTCGTCGCGGTCCGCTTGTCCACGGTCTGTTCGGTCATGATCCGGATGATCGTGATCCGTGTCGTCACGGCCGGAGGCTTCGGCCGGCTGCCCCAGTCCTCAGCCGCACACCGCCAGCGCGTCCAGCGCCACGGCTCCCTGCCCCCTGGGCAGCACCATCAGCGGATTGATGTCCAGCTCCGCGATCTGGTCCCCGAGTTCGAGGGCCATCCGCTGGACCCGGAGCACGACTTCGACCAGCGCGTCGACATCCGCCGGCGGGCGCCCGCGCACGCCGTCCAGCAGGGCCCGCCCGCGCAGTTCGAAGAGCATGTCCCGCGCCTGATCCTCCCCGAAGGGCGGCACGCGCACCGCCGCGTCCCGCAGGACCTCCACGAGCACACCGCCGAGCCCGACCGTGACCGTCGGCCCGAAGAGGCGGTCGTGGCCGACACCGACGACCATCTCGACACCGCGCTCCACCATCTGGCACACGAGCACCCCGTCGAGCTTGATCTGCTCGTAGCGCGCGATGTCGGTCAGCTCCCGGTAGGCGTCCCTGACCTGGCTGGCGGACGTCAGCCCGATCTTCACCAGTCCCAGTTCGGTCTTGTGGGCGATCTGCGCGCCGGACGCCTTCATCACCACGGGATAGCCGACGAGCCCCGCCGCGCGCACGGCCGCCGCGGCACTGGTCACCAGCTGCTCGCGCGGTACGCGGATGCCGTAGGCCCGCAGCAGCTGCTTCGCCGCGTGCTCGCTCAGCTGCTGCCCGGGGCGCATCAGCGCCTGTGCCTTGCGGTAGGACGGCGAGGGGACACGGGGCGCCTCGTCGAAGGGGGAGCGGTAGCCGAGGACGAAGCGCTGGTGATCGAGATGGGCGCGGACGGCCGTGAGGCAGTTCGCGACGGTGCGGAAGGTCACCACGCGCGAGGATCCGAGCAGGGTCTCGCGGTAGGCGGCCTCGGTGCCGACCGGCGAACCCCACACCACGCACACCAGCTTGTCCGTGCGCTCCGCCGCGTCCACGAGATCCTGTACGAGCTTGTCGCTCAGCGGAGGGAAGGGCCCCGTGACCGGGCAGATGAGCACGCCCACCTCGGGGTCGTCGAGGATGGCGTCGATGATCTTCCGCCCGCGCCAGTCGCCCACCGGGTGGCCGCCGTTGTCGACGGGATTGGCGACGCTCAGGTACTCGGGTATCCACCCGTGCAGCTCCGCCTGCTTGGCCTCGGACAGAACCGGAAGGCTGAGACCCGCCTCGGCCGCCAGGTCCGCGACGTGCGCGCCCGTGCCGCCCGAGATCGAATAGACGACGACGCCCTCTGCGCGCGGGGCGTGTGCCCGGGCCAGCAGGGTGGCGGTGTCCTGGAGTTCGTCGAGCCCGTCGACACGGATGACCCCGAACTGCCGCATCGCCGCGTCGACCACGTCGTCCGCGCCGGTCAGCTTGCCGGTGTGTGAGGCGGCCGTCCGGGCGCCGGTCTCCGTGCGGCCCACCTTGACCGCGACCACCGGGACACCGCGCCGGGCGGCCCGGTCGGCGGCGAGCAGGAAGGAGCGGCCGTTCTTCAGGCCCTCGATGTAGCAGGCGATGGCGCCGACCTCGGGCCGCTCGGCGAAGTAGGAGATGAAGTCGGCCGTCTCCAGATCGGCCTCGTTGCCCGTCGGCGCCCAGTGGGAGAGCCGTATGCCCAGCTCCTGCAGGGCGAAGACGGGGCGACCCTGGTGCCCGGACTGGGTGATGAGCGCGATGGCGGGCCCGTCGAGGTCGTCCCGGAACCGCTCGAACGCGTTGAGGTTGGTGTTCGGTCCGAGCAGCCGTGTCCCGGCCCGTTCCACGGCCCGGGCGAGCCGTGCCTGGGCCGCCGCCCCCTCCTCGCCCGTCTCGGCGAAACCGGAGGCGAAGGCGACGGCGAACTTCACCTTGGCGGAGCCGAGTTCCTCGATGAGGGGGAGCGGGTCGGAGACGAGCAGTACGGCGAGATCGACCTGCTCCGGCAGGTCCCCGAGAGAGGAGAAGCACGGGATGCCGAAGACCGCGTCGCGGGTGGGGTGCACGGGGTGCACCCGCGCACCGACCCGGTCGGCCCAGGCGAGCAGTTGCCGCGTGATACCGGTGTTGGGCCGGCCCTCCGCGTCGGACGCACCGACGACGGCGACGGACTCGGGCCGGAAGAACCGGTCCAGATCGGGGACGTCGGCATGCAGCGGCCGTCCGCTGACGTCGAGGTCACCGACGTCGGCCGGCCTGCCGTGAACCATGGGCGAGGGCTGCTCGCCGCAGGCGATGACTCGGGCCCGGCGGGAGTCGGTGGTCAGGGTGCCGTGGGTTGATCCAAGCATCGCTCCACCCGCTCCTGTGTGACGGCTCAATCAACTGACGCTTTGTCAGATTACTGAACTGACGCAGTGTCAGGAACGGGTGTGCAGGCAAAAGCGCGGGAAGGGTTCAGCCGCGTCACTGTGCCGAGCGGGGCACCTTGGTGGCGGACTTCTCCGAGCGGGACACCTTCGCCGCGGGCTTCTCGGGGGCCGGCTTCGTCGGGCCGGGCTTGTCGGCGCGGGACGCTTCCGTGTGGCGTGCCACCGCCTTGGCGATCTTCTGTGCGTCGATGGCCAGTTCGCGGAACATGCCGCTGACCGGATTGGTGAAGCCGGTGAAGTGCAGTCCGGGTGCCGTGCGCGGCGAGCCGGCACCGTGGACGACCGGTCGGCCGCGGTCGTCAAGGACGCCGAGGTGGCCGACGAGCCCCTCCAGGGCGCGGACATACCCGGTGGCGGCGATCACGACCTCCGGCTCGATATGGCTGCCGTCGGCGAGGGCGACCTTGCCGTCCTCGAACCCCTCGACGGCCGCCACGACCTCGACCCGCCCCTTCCGCACGGCGTCGATGAGCCCGACGTCCAGCACGGGGATCGCGCCCTCCTTCACGCGCGAGTAGAACCCGGTGGCGGGCCGGGGCAGCCCATGAGCCGACAGATCGGGGACGCTGATCTTCGCCATCGGCCGGGCGAGCCGGTCGACGAGCCCGACCGGCAGCCGTCGTACAAGAATTCCGGTGAGCTGCGCGGGCCACCCGGCGGTCGACCGCCGCACGATGTGGGGCACGGTGCGTACCGCCAGCCGCACACGGGAGGCCCCGCCCTCCGCCAGGTCGACGGCTATCTCGGCACCGGTGTTGCCGACGCCGACGACCAGGACGTCACGGTCGGCGTACGGCTCGGCGTTGCGGTAGTCGCCCGCGTGCAGCAGCTCGGCCGTGGCGGTGTCGCGGCCGGGCCAGTCGGGCACGTACGGGGTGTGGTTGAAGCCGGTGGCGACGACGACCGCCCGGCCGGTGAGCTCCCGGCCGCCGGTCGCGTGCAGCAGCCACCCGGTGCCGTCCGGGGCCGGTTCCACGCGGGAGACCTCGACGCCGGTGACGATCTCCAGCTGGTGGTGTTCGGCGTAGGTCTCCAGGTAGCGCACCACGTTGTCGCGCGCCACCCACCGTCCGAAGGACCGCGGCATGGGCAGTCCCGGCAGGGCCGAGAGGCGTCGGGTGGTGTGAAGGTGCAGCCGGTCGTAGTGCCGCCGCCAAGACGCCCCGACGCGGTCCGACTTCTCCAGTACGACGGCCCGTATACCCCGGGCGCGCAGCGCGCAGGCCGCGGCCAGCCCGCCCGGTCCGCCGCCGATGACGTATACGGGCCGGTCCTCGTGGGAGGGCACCACAGGGCGCGGCGAAGCAGTAGTCGAGTCGGCCATGTACGGAGCGTATCCAGACGATTCCTTGATGGGTCTCGGTCAAGACCGGAATGCGTTGCGAATCGATCACGGCTGTAGGAGGAGTGGGTGGGACCGGTGTCGTAGGCGGACCGGTTGTGGGGGACCGGTGGGTGCTCACGCCGTGCGTAGCTCTTGCGCGAGACCTCTTCGTACATCGAAACTGACGTACCGTCAGAAACTCGGCCGCTGGGAAGGCGGGCGCCTCATGGACACGATCTGGCTCACCGGCGCGGAGTGGCTCGCTGTGCTCCGTATCGGGCTCGGACTGTGGTGGCTGGAGAGCTGGCGGCACAAGGACAAGAAGGCGTGGTTCGAACGGGGTTCGGGCATCGAGTGGGCCACCGGGGTGGCGACCCGCCACCGGTGGCCGGCGGTGCGCAGAGGTTTCGACCTGGTGGTCGCCCCGCGCCCGCGCCTGATGGCCTACGTGGTCGTCTACGCGGAACTCGCCCTGGGCCTCGGCCTGGCAGTGGGCTTCCTGACCCCCATCGCCCTGGTCGGCGGACTGCTCCTCAACGTCCTCTACTTCATTCTCATGATCCATGACTGGGCCGAGCAGGGGCAGAACTCGATGATGGCCCTGATCTCGGTCGTGGGCCTGTTCGCGATGTCGTGGCAGACGTGGTCGGTGGACAACGCGCTGGGGCTGTTCCAATGACGGGGGCAGGGACAGGGGCAGGGGCAGGGGCAGGGGCAGGGGCAGGGGCCGACGGGCCGCGTCACGACCTTCCCGGAGTCGACACCTTCACCCGCCCCTACTGGGACGCGGCGGCCCAGGGGCGACTGCTGATCCGCAGGTGCGCGGCGTGCGGGCGCGCTCACCACTATCCGCGCGAGTTCTGCCCGCACTGCTGGAGCGAGGACGTCGCCTGGGAGCAGGCGAGCGGCCGGGCCACGCTCTACACCTGGTCCGTCGTCCACCGCAACGACCTCCCGCCCTTCGGGGGCCGGACCCCCTACGTCGCCGCCGTGGTCGATCTCGCCGAGGGGCCACGGATGATGACGGAGGTGGTGGAGTGCGAGGAGAGAGGACTGCGGGTGGGCATGGCCCTGGAGGCCCACTTCCGGCAGGCCGGGGACGTCACCGTCCCGGTCTTCCGCCCCGGGCGTGAGCCTTGACGGGCCGCGGGCTTGAATGGCCGGATGACTGACGTCAAGAACTCCGGCGAACTCCCCGGCCTCGTCCCCGTACTGCGCGGGCATGGCCTTCGGCTGTGCTCCTGGGACGACGGGTCGGAACGTGATGTCGAAGCGTGGCTGCGGGGGGTGACGGACCCCGACTTCCATCAGTGGAACACCCCGCTGAAGGCCGTGGAGGACATGGCGGGCGCACGGGAGTCGATACGGTCGAAGCTGGCGGCGACGGCGAACGGAACCGGTGCCTCCTTCCGGGTCGCGGACGCGGCGAGCGGTACGACGCTGGGGCACATCGCCGTCAACGACATCGCCCGGCTCACACGCTGCGCGCGCGTCGGCTACTGGGTGCTGCCCGAGGCCCGCGGCCAGGGCGTCGCGACCCGCGCCCTGGCCCTGGCCGCCCGCTGGGCCCTGACCGACCTGGGCCTGCACCGACTGGAGCTGGGCCACGCCCTCGGTCACACGGCCTCCTGCCGTATCGCCCAGCGATGCGGCTTCCTCCACGAGGGGACGCTGCGCGGCGCGATGTGCGAGGCGGGACGCAGAGACGCGTTCCGGGACGTGCATCTGCACGCGAGGATCGCGACCGACCCGGAACCGGCGCTTCCGTAGCCGCGCGGGAGGCGCGCCGGAGCCGTGCGGAGGCCGTGCGGGAGCCGTGCGGGAGCGGCGCTGAAGCCGTGCGAATCCCTGCGGGAAGCCGCGGCTCAAGGCCACAGCAGCAGCTTGGCCCAGCCCTCCTCCGTGCGCCGGTAGGCGAGCCGTACGTGCCTGCGCTCCTCGTCGCCCTGGAAGAACTCCACCTCGTCCGGCCGCAGCCGGTACAGCGTCCAGGACGGAACCGGCGCCTCGGGCTCGCGCCGCGCCCGCTCCCACGCCTCCTCCGACGCCCGCGCCAGCTCCGCGACCGAACCCAGCACATCGCTCTGCCGCCCGGTGAGCGCTGCGGCCAGCGCGCCGGTGGAGCGTGCGTGCAGATCGGCCTGGCCTTCCCGAGAGGGAGCGGCCGTGACCGCTCCCCGCACACGGATCTGCCGCCCCTGGACGGGCCAGTAGAACTCCAGGGCGGCGTACGGTCGCACCGCCAGCTGCCGGCCCTTGCGACTGCCCGCGTGCGTGGCGAAGGCCCAGCCGTCCGCGTCCGCTCCGTGCAGCATCACGACGCGGACGTCCGGTGTGCCGTCCGCGTCGGCGGTCGCCAGCGCCATGGTGTGGGGCTCGGCCTGCCCCGCCGCCACCGCCTGGGCGAACCACTCCGTGAACAGCGCGAGCGGCTCCTCGGGCGTTGCCGCCGGGTCGAAGGCGGGCAGCTCGGTGGCCGCCGGGTCCCACACCCGCAGGGTCCGGAGCAGTTCATGAAGATCCGTTGCCATGCTCCGAGTATGTAGCCGCCGCTCAGCGCCCGAGGACCATCGTCCCCGACGAGCAGAACCATCCGCCCGTGCCGGACGCGACACCCAGCCGGGGCAGTTGCCCGTCCCTGGCGCGCACCTGGCGCTCGCCCGCCTCCCCGCGCAGCTGCCGCACCGCCTCGACCAGCAGGAACAGCCCCCGCATCCCGGGGTGCTGGGCCGCCAGACCGCCTCCGTCGGTGTTCACCGGAAACTCCCCGCCCCGCGCCAGCAGCCGCCCCTTCTCCACGAACGGCCCGCCCTCGCCCTTCGCGCAGAACCCGAGATCCTCCAGCGTCACCAGCGTCATGTAGGTGAAGGCGTCGTAGATCTCGGCGAAGTCGACCTCCCGCGGACGCACTCCCGCCCGTTCGAAGGCGAGAGCACCGCTCACGGCGGCCGGTGACACGGTGAAGTCGTCCCATTCGGACATCGTCGTGTGCGAGACGTGCTCCCCGGTCCCGAGCACCCACACCGGCCGCGTACGGCAGTCCCGTACCAGCTCCTCGGCCACGATCAGCACCGCCGCCCCTCCGTCGGAGCGTATGCAGCAGTGCAGCTTCGTAAAGGGATCGGCGACCATCGGCCCGGACAGCACCTCGTCGACCGTGACCGGCTCACGGAACATGGCCTCGGGGTTGGCGGCCGCGTTCGCACGCGCCTGCACCGCCACTTCGGCCAGCTGCTCCAGCGTGGTGCCGTACTCGTGCATATGGCGTCGTGCCGCCATCGCGTACTTGGCGATGAGCGTGTGGCCGTAGGGGACCTCGAACTGGAGGGGGCCGTGGGCGCCGAAGGACAGGTTCCCGGTGCGGCGCCCCGCCTTGATGTCGGCGCGTGCGGTCGAGCCGTACGCGAGCAGCACCGCCCGCGCGTGCCCGGCGGCGATGGCGTCCGCCGCGTGGGCGGCCATGACCTCCCAGGTGGACCCGCCGACGGACGTGGAGTCGACCCAGGTCGGCCGCAGACCGAGATACTCCGCGACCTCCGCCGGAGCCAGGGTCCCGAGCCCCGCCGACGCGAACCCGTCGATCACCGAACGCTCCAGCCCCGCGTCGGCCAGGGCACGGCGAGCGGCCTGGGCGTGCAGGGCGTACGCCGTCATATCGTCGATCCGGCCACAGTCGGACAGCGCTACCCCGACGATGGCGGCCTTACGTCCGGTCGCAGCAGTCATGAATCTGACGGTACATCAGATATCGCTGCACGGAACCGGCCCGCAGGCGCGGTCCGTCGAGGACCGGTCCCCTCCCCGTGCCGCCGCGCGTCCCTTCCGCAGCCGCCGAAATCGGTACCGAGACTCCCCGTCGACGCTCCCGCGCCTTAATATGACGGATCGTCAGATGGAGAAGGGACCAACGCCCATGGACGCCCGCTTCACCGCTGAACAGGACGAGATCCGCCGTACGGTGCGGGAGGCGCTCGCCAAGCGCTGTGGGCCCGATGATGTGCGGGCCGCCGTCCTGACCGGTGCCGGATACGACCCCGCCCTGTGGGACACCCTCGCGGGGCAGCTCGGTCTGCCCGGCCTCGCGCTTCCCGGAGGATACGGCGGTGTCGGCTGCTCCGTCACCGAACTCGCCCTCGCCTGCGAGGAGGTGGGGCGCGCGCTCGCCCCCTCCCCGCTGCTGGCCACGGCCGTCCTCGCCGCGCCCCTGCTGCTCGCCCTCGGCTCCGCGGCCCAGCGCGCCGAACTGCTCCCCCGCATCGCCTCGGGCGAGCTCACCGCCACCCTCGCCGTCCCCGGCACCGCCCTCGCCACCGCCCTCGGCCTCGCCGGCGACAACCGGGGCGACTGGGCCGGCGGCGGGCGCGCCGGTGGCATCCAGGCGCGGCGGGCCGACGGTGCCTGGCGGCTGTACGGGGAGGCGTGCCAGGTGCTCGACGGACACAGCGCCGGACTGCTGATCGTGGCCGCCCATGCCGGGGGGTACGCCCGGTCTCGTACCCTGCTGTTCCTCGTGCGGGGGGAGGGCGGCGGGGTGCGGACCCGGGAGACCTCGCTGGACGAGACACGGCCGTGCGCGCGGGTGCAGCTGCGGGACGTCGAAGCCGAGTTGCTGGGCGAGGACGGGGCCGATGTGCCCGGGGTGCTCGCCGGGGTCGGGGACCGCGCCGCCACGGTGCTCGCCTGTGAGGCGGTCGGGGCGGCGGGCCGGGCGCTGGAGCGGACCGTGGACCATGTCAGGCGGCGGGAGCAGTTCGGGCGGGCGATCGGGTCCTTCCAGGCGGTCAAGCACCGGCTGGCCGATGTGTACGTACGGGTGCAGGCGGCGCGCTCCGCGGCCTACTACGCGGCCTGGGCGGCGGGCGAGACGGAGGCGTCGGGCGGCCCCGTGGGCGGCCTCGCCCTCGCACAGGCCTTGGTGGCCCTGCGGACCGCCGCCGCCGAGGGCATCCAGCTGCACGGAGGCATCGGCTTCACCTGGGAGCACGAGGCGCATCTGTACTTCAAGCGCGCCGCCGGGGACGAGTTGCTGTTCGGCCCCGTGCACCGGCTGCGCGCACACGCCGCAGAGGGAGCCGGGCTCTTCACGTTGGGGGAGGTGGCCGTATGAGCGCCATCGGAGTGCGGCTTGTGCAGAAGGTGTCCTCCACGCGGGCCTTCGCCAAGGTCGCCCCGCACGTCCTGCCCGCGCTGGACCGTGCCGTCCACCGGCTGACCCGGGGCCGGGTCATGCTCAGCGCGCGGATGCTGCCGAGCGTGATCCTCACGGCCACCGGGGCACGCAGTGGCCTCCCGCGTCGCACGCCCCTCGCGTGCATGCCGGAGGACGGCGGCAGCTGGATCCTCGTCGGGTCGAACTTCGGGCGGACCGGTCACCCCGCCTGGACCGCCAACCTGCTGGCGCACCCCGACGCCGTGATCAGCTGGAAGGGGAAGGACATCCCGGTCACGGCCCTTCTGCTGGAGGGCGAGGAGCGGGACGCGGTCTGGAAGGCGGTGCTGGCCTTCTGGCCGCCGTATGCCACGTACCAGGCGCGGGTGGAGCGGCAGATCCGGCTGCTCCGGCTCGTACGACGTTGACCGCACGGCTCGTACGGCTCGTACGACGTTGACCGCACGGCTCGTACGGCTCGTACGACGTTGACCGCACGGCTCGTACGCTCGTGCGGCTCGCAAGGCTGGGCCGGCAGATGCGCCTCGGGCGGTGGTCCACCGGAGTGGATCACCGCCCGCATGACAGAACGGAACGTGGGCCTGGAGCAGCCGAACCGACAGGACCGGGCGCGCCCGAACGAGTGCCGTCGCGCGGCGTCCTACTTCGTCGGCTTCTTCCCGGTCACGCCCAGATGCACCAACAGCGCCAGGTTCGGCTTGAGTTCGGCCTGTTTGACGCCCCAGGACTGGAAGCCCTTCTGGTGGGAGGCCACGGACGCGAGCATCGCCACGAGCGATCCGGCCACGGCCGCCGGGTTCACGTCCTTGTCGACCCGCCCCTTGGACTGGAGTTCGGCGATCGAATCCGCGAGGGAGTTGTTCACCGAGTTAAGGATCTTCATGCGGATCTTGTAGAACCGTTTGTCGCCCTCGGCGGCGCCCAGGTCGACAACGCGCAGGATGGCATCGTGCTTGCGCCAGAACTCGAGGAATCCGTCCACGAGTTCCTGCGCGGTCTGCCAGCCCGCCTTGCCGACCCAGGAGCGCCCTTCGAGCAGCTCGGTCAACCCGGCGCCGTCCGCCGCCATGCGCTCGGCGATTTCCAGGACGGCGCCCTCGACGTCCGGGAAGTACTGGTAGAAGGTCGCCGGTGACGTCCCCGCCTTCCGGGCGACATCGATGACTTTGACGTCCCGGTAGGGCGACGAGCTGAGCATCTCGCTGAGGCAGTCCAGCAGCTTCTGCCGGGTCGCCTGCCCACGCCGACCGGCCACGCGGCCGTCGACGGTACGTACTTGTCCTGTCATGCCGTCAGCTTACCGACGGGTGATCGGAGCGCGATTCGGCCGACTGCAAATGGGGAGTAGGGGGGCCTCCGGCGGCTTCCGGAGCCCGTGAGAAGGAGCCTGGCAGGGGTACCGCCGTTCGAGACCTCCTGCGGACGAGTGGTGGTGAGCGGCGGTCACGGACAGTGAACGGGCGGCGAAGCGAGCGAAAAGGGCACCCGCTCCGTATTCCTGACCGACGGCTCGATGTCCCGGCGTGGCACTTCGAAGGCGTATCGGGCGTTCCACCATGCGGGCGCCGTTTCCCGTAGGGCGGCCGGACATGGTTTTGTCCTGAGACACCCCGATCCGCCCCCGGGTTCGCAACCGGTGCCTCGGACAGGGACAATCGGGCTGCGTGCCGCCATGGCGGTGCGGTGGTGAGACGCTGCACGGGGTCGCGTGCACGACGCGGATGACGCGACCCGTACGGGGAGGTGGCAGGCAAGTGGTGGATCAGCTTACGCAGCACGATCCGCGGCGGATCGGGCCGTTCGAGGTGCTGGGACGGCTGGGTGCCGGCGGCATGGGGCTGGTCTATCTCGCGCGCTCGGCATCCGGGCGGCGCGTGGCGATCAAGACCGTGCGCACGGAGCTGGCCGAGGACCAGCTCTTCCGGGTGCGCTTCACCCGCGAGGTGGAGGCGGCGCGGGCGGTCTCCGGCTTCTACACGGCGGCCGTGGTCGACGCCGACCCGCGCGCGGCCGTGCCGTGGCTCGCCACCGCTTACGTGCCCGCGCCCTCCCTGGAAGAGATAGTGACCGAATGCGGGCCGATGCCGGCCCAGGCGGTGCGCTGGCTGGCGGCGGGCGTGGCCGAGGCGCTCCAGTCGATCCACGGCGCGGGCCTCGTCCATCGCGACCTGAAGCCGTCGAACGTCCTTGTCGTCGAGGACGGCCCACGGGTGATCGACTTCGGTATCGCCTCCGGGGTGTCGAACACACGTCTGACGATGACGAATGTCGCCGTGGGCACCCCCGCGTACATGTCCCCCGAGCAGGCGAAGGACTCGCGCAGCGTGACCGGCGCCAGCGACGTCTTCTCGCTGGGCTCGATGCTCGTCTTCGCCGCCACCGGGCATCCGCCCTTCCACGGCGCGAACCCCGTCGAGACCGTCTTCATGCTGCTGCGCGAGGGCCCGGACCTTTCCGGACTGCCCGACGAACTGCGTCCGCTCATCGAGTCCTGCATGCAGATGGAGGCCTCCGCCCGCCCGAACCCGGCCGATCTCCAGGCCCAGCTCGCACCCCATCTGTTCGGTTCCGGCTCGGACGACAGCGGTACGGCGTCGGCGTGGCTGCCCGAGAAGGCCGTCACCCTGATCGAGGGAAGACGCGGCGGGCGCCCGGCGGTGAAGCCGTCCCCGTCCTCGAGCCGCGGCGGCAGCGGCAGCCGGCCGCCCGCGGTGCCGCCCCCGCCGTCGCACGCCCCGGCACCCGCTCCGGTTCCGGTTCCGGTCGGCGGCCCCGACGGCGGGCCGGTGCGGCTCGCGGGCGCCTCCGTGCCGATCGGGCCCGGGCCGCGGGTCGCCGACGCCCGGGCCGCCGCGGTGAAGGCGCCTCCCCCGGAGGCGGGCCTCGTCGCGTCCTGGTCCCGGCCGGGCGCCGGGACGGGCGCCGCGCCCGCCGTCGCGCCGCCCGCCGTCGCCCCGCCGACCGCGCCCCCTGAGGGCGCCACCGGCTGGCGTCCATGGCGCTTCCGCATGTCGAACGACGTCTGGGGCACCCCGTCGGTCGCGGAGGATTTGGTCTACGTCACCTCGTTCGAGGTGCACGCCCTCGACGTGGCGACGGGCCGCCGCCGCTTCAAGACACGGGACGTGGCCTGGTCGATGTCCGTGGCGGGCGGGCGCATCCACGCCTCGGACGGCCCCACGCTCTTCGCGCTGGACGCCCGGGAGGGCGCGGACCTGTGGCGGCTGTCCCTGGACGGCTGGGTGTACTCCGTCCAGGCCGACCGCGGCACGGTCGTCACCGGCACCCGCGGCGGCGGAGTCCAGGCGTGGGAGGCGTCCCACGGCCAGAAGCTGTGGGAGCTGACCGGGGCGCAGACGGACTTCGAGACGCCGGAGGCCGGACCGCTGATCCAGGACGACACGGTGTACGTCTGGAAGGACGCCCGGCTGCTGGCCCTGGAGGCGCGCACGGGCGAGGAGCGCTGGTCGTACCCGATCGGCGACGCGGCCTCCTGCGGCGGTGTCCCCGTGCGCCTGACCCGGGCCGGGGACGGCTATGTGTACGTCTCGGCAGGCGCCCGGGTCCTGTCGATCGAGGTCTCCACCGGCATGGTGCGCTGGCACTTCGAGGCCCCGGCGGTCTTCCTGTGCCCGCCGGCCTTCGTACCGGGTCCGGCGGTGACGGGCGGCGGCGTCTACCTGGCCGACTACCTGGGCACGGTGTACGCGCTGGACGCCACCGACGGCCGCGACCGCTGGCGCATCGCCACCGAGTCGCGGGCCTCGATCGAGCCGGTACTGGTGGCGGCGGGACACGTCCACGTGGGCAGCGGCAAGGGTCTCTACACCCTCGACGCGGTCACGGGCACCCCGAAGTGGCGTTTCCAGGCGGGCGGGGACATCGTGGGCTCCCCGGTGGTCGCGGAGGGCCGTATCCACTTCGGCTCCACGGACCACCTGCTGTACACGCTGAAGGCGGACGACGGCCGCCTGCGCTGGAAGCTGGCCACGGGCGGAGAGATCACCGGGGCGCCGGTGGTGCGGGACGGCGTGGTCTACGCGTGCAGCAAGGACCGCTGCGTGTACGCCCTGGACGCGGAGAAGGGGACGGGGACGGCCCGGACCACGTGAGGGGCCGACGCGGCGGCCACGCCCGAATAGCGGCAGCCGAGCGCCGCGCCTACCGAATCCGGTACTCCCGCCCCCGTCGCCCCGAGAACAGTTCCGCCTGCCGTTCGGCGGGCAGGTTCCCGAGCGCGATCAGCGCGGGCGCCTGCGCGAAGCACCGTGCCCGGGACGCCTCCTGCGCCGTCCACAGCGCCCGTACGGATCCCTGCACCGCCTCCGGCGGATACGACGAGATCACGGCGGCGCACTGGACGGCGGCCTCCAAGGCGGCGCCCGGCTCGGTGAGTTCGGACACCAGCCCGATCTCGTGGGCCCGCCGTGCCGAGATCCGCTCGGCGGTCCCCATGAGCGCCATCCGCGCCGCCTCCCCGTACGGCATCCGGTGCGCCATGGCGGCCGACTCGTACGCGCTGACCATCCCGTACGTCGTGTGCGGGTCGAAGAAGGTCGCGCTGGTGTCCGCCACGATGAACTCGCTCTCGCCGAGCAGATAGAACGCCCCGCCGCAGGCCATCCCGCGCACGGCGGCGATCACCGGCTTCCACAGGTCGTTCGCCTTCGGGCCGATCCTGAGCAGTGGATCGTCCACCATGTAGGGCGAGTTCGGCTGCGGCACGTCCGTGTCCCGGTCGATGCCCGTGCAGAAGGCCCGCTCGCCCGCGCCGGTGAGGACGACGGCCCGTACGGTGTCGTCGAAACGCAACGCATGCCAGCAGGAGGCGAGTTCGGCGGCCAGCGCCGGATCGATGGCGTTCAGCCTGTCCGGCCGGTCGAGCGTGACGACGGCGACGCCGGTGTCCTTGTCGGCCGATACCCTCAGCCCCCCGCTCACGACCGCTCCAGGACCCAGCGGGGCAGCCCGTCCCGGCTGAAGACGGCCCGCACGCGCGCACCGATGCGTACCCGGTCCGGGGGCACCGAGTCCAGGAGAGCGTCCGGGCCGGTGACGAGGTTGCCGACCAGCCGGATGCGCGGCGCCTCGGCCAGTTCCACCACGATCACGTTGTACGGGGCGCAGGCCGCGTAGGCGGGCAGCAGCGGCGGGTGCGGGACGACGTACGACCAGATCCGCCCCTGCCCGCTCATCAGCCGCCACTCGCTCGCGAACGACTGGCAGTGCGGACAGCACGGACGCGGCGGGAAGCGAAGTTCCCCGCAGTCGGCGCAGGCCTGGACGCGCAGCTCGCCCCGGGCGGCGTACTCCCAGAAGGGCGCCCCGTCCTCGTCCTGGACGGGGGAGAGGAAAGCGTCGAAGACGGCGTCGGGCATGGCTCAGCTCCTCAGGAGAAGGGCGGAGGTGGGAACCCCCTCGCCGGCGGTGACCAGGCAGGTGGCGGCGTCCGGGACCTGCGCGGTGCTGGTGCCCCGCAGCTGCCGTACGCCCTCGTTGATGAGGTTGAAGCCGTGGACGTACGCCTCGGACAGTCCGCCGCCCCCGGTGTTGATGGGCAGCCGCCCGCCGATCTCCAGCGCGCCGCCCTCGGTGAACGCACCGCCTTCCCCCCGGCCGCAGAAGCCGTACCCCTCCAGGGAGAGCGGTATGAGGGCGCTGAACGCGTCGTAGATCTGGGCGACGTCGACGTCCTGCGGGGTGAAGTCGGAGTGCTTCCACAGGTGCCGCGCGGCACTCCAGGCGGGGCCGGTGAGCGGGTCGTCGTTCCAGTAGTTGACCATGCCGTGATGCTGGGCGGGCAGCCCCTGCGCGGCGGAGTGGACGTACACCGGCCGTCGGCGGCAGTCGCGGGCGCGTTCGGCGGAGACGATGACACAGGCCAGTGCGCCGTCCGTCTCCAGGCAGTTGTCGAACAGGCACAGCGGTTCGCTGATCCACCGGGCGTCCATGTACATCTCCCGGGTCAGCGGGCGCTCGTACATGATCGCGGAGGGGTTCTGGTTGGCGCGGTTGCGGCAGGCGAGGGCGACGTTGAAGAGGTGGTCGCGGGTCGCCCCGTACTCGTGCATGTAGCGGCGGGCCAGCATCGCGATCTCGTCCACCGGCCTCAGGAGCCCGAAGGGCCGTGTCCACTGGGCGGGCGTGGGCAGTTGTACGGCGGTGTTCCGCCAGGGCCTCGGCCCGCTGCCCCGCTTCCGCGACCGCCAGGCGACGCCCACGGTCGCCTGCCCGGTGGCGATGGCGGCGGAGAGATGGGCGACCGTGGCGCAGGAGCCACCACCCCCGAAGCCGACCTTGCTGAAGAAGGTCAGGTCCCCGAACCCGACCGCCTTCGCCACCTCCACCTCGTCGGTCTCCTCCATGGTGTACGAGGCGAGCGCGTCCACCTCGCCCGGTGCGATCCCGGCGTCGTCGAGGGCGGCGAGGATGGCCCGGCACGCCAACGCCTTCTCCGACCCGGGAAGCCGCCGGGCGAAGGCGGTCTGCCCGATACCGACGATGGCGGTCGCGTCCTTGAGTCCTGCCCCTGCCATGGGCACACCTCCGCGTGGAGTCCTGGCGCCGGCACCCCGGAAGCGGGCACCCTGGTGGCTGACGGACCGTCAGGCTACAACTGATCTGACGAACAGTCAGCTAGTGCTGGGGAGGCCGCTGTGCGCGGTGACATGGAGTGGGGGAGCGTCCCGGGCCTGGTGCGGAGCGCGGCCCGGCGCTACGGCGACGCCGAGGCGGTGGTCGAGGGCCGCACCCGGATCTCGTACGCCGAACTGGGCGCCCGTGTGGAACGCGCGGCCGCCGCCTGCATAGCCGGCGGCGTCGGCGTGGGCGACCGCGTGGCGATCTGGGCGCCGAACACCCTCGACTGGATCGTCTCGGCGCTCGGCGCGGTCTCGGCGGGGGCGGTTCTGGTCCCGCTCAACACGCGGTTCAAGGGCACGGAGGCGGCGTACGTCCTGGAACGGAGCCGGGCCAGGCTCCTCTTCGTCACGGGCACCTTCCTCGGGACCTCGTACGTGGCCTCGCTGCGCCGCGCGGCGGGGGAGGGCCCCGGGAGCGGCCCCTTGCCGGGACTGCCGCACCTGGAGCAGGTGGTGGTCCTGGCGGACGACGCCCCCGCCGACTTCCGTACCTGGAAGGACTTCCTCGCGAGCGGGGAGGGCATCGGGAAGCCGGAGGTACGGGCCAGGGCGGACGTCCTGACCGGTGACTGCCCCTCGGACATCATCTTCACCTCGGGCACGACGGGCCGGCCCAAGGGCGCCGTGATCACGCATGCCCAGTCGCTGCGTGCCTACGAGATCTGGACCGACCTGGCGGGCCTCAGGCAGGGCGACCGCTACCTGATCGTGAACCCCTTCTTCCACACCTTCGGCTACAAGGCCGGGGTGCTGGCATGCCTGATGAGGGGCGCGACGATGATCCCGCAGCCGGTGTTCAACGTGGACACGGCGCTGGCGAACATCGCCGCGGAACGGATCTCCGTGCTCCCCGGCCCGCCCACCCTCCACCAGTCCCTCCTGGACCACCCCGCCCGCGACGCCCACGACCTGTCGGCCCTGCGCCTGGTGGTGACGGGAGCGGCCGTGGTCCCGCTGCGCCTGGTGGAACGCCTGCGCGGCGAACTCGGCGTGGAGACCGTCCTGACGGCGTACGGCCTGTCGGAGGCGAGCGGGTTCGTCACCATGTGCCGCCGGGGGGACGATCCCTCGGTCATCGCGACGACGTCCGGCCGTGCGATACCCGGGACCGAGGTACGGGTGAGCGATGCCTCCGGCGCCCCGCTGCCCGCCGGAACCCCGGGTGAGGTGCTGGTGCGCGGCTTCAACGTCATGCGGGGCTACTTCGAGGACGAGCGGGCCACGGCGGAGGTCCTCACCGCCGACGGCTGGCTGCGCACGGGCGACGTGGGGGTCCTGGACGCGTCCGGCAACCTCCGCATCACGGACCGGATCAAGGACATGTTCATCGTGGGCGGCTTCAACGCCTACCCGGCGGAGATAGAGCAACTGCTGGGCCTGCACCCGGACGTGGCCGACGTGGCGGTGATCGGTGTACCGGACGGGCGCCTCGGGGAGGTCGGGAAGGCCTATGTCGTACGACGCCCGGGAGCGCAACTGACGGCGGACGACCTGATCGCCTGGTCCCGCCGGGAGATGGCGAACTACAAGGTCCCGAGAGCGGTGGAGTTCGTCCCCGGACTGCCGCGCAATGCGAGCGGGAAGGTCGTGAAGGGGGAGTTGCGGGGGAGGGTGGGGTAGGGGGAGAGAGTGTGCCCGGCGTGCGGAGGCCGGTTTCGGCTCTACACTTAGTCCAGAGGTTAGTCCACCTCGATTCGCCGACCGTATCGTGAGGCCGTCGTGGAAGCAGCCCGCCAGTACAACGTGCATGAGGCCAAGACGCACTTCTCCCGCATCCTGGAACAGGTCGCCACGGGGGAGGAAGTCGTGATCAGCAAGGCCGGTGAGCCGGTGGCCAAGGTGGTTCCGTTGCGGCCCAAGGTGAGGCGGACGGGGCGTGGATCCCTCCGGGGGCAGATCCACATCCCCGACGACTTCGACGAACTGCCCGACGACGTCGTCGACGCCTTCGGGACGCGCTGATGCGGCTCCTGCTCGACACCCACGTGGTGCTGTGGTGGCTGGACGACTCCCCGGAGCTGTCCGGCGAGGTGAAGGACCTTCTCGACACCGAGCCCGGCGTGTATGTGAGCGCGGTGACCCCGTGGGAGATCGCGATCAAGCAGTCGCTCGGGAAGCTCGACGGCCCGCAGGACCTGGCCGAACGGGTGCGCGACAGCCAGTTCTCGGGACTGCCCGTCACGGCAGGGCACGGTGTGCGGGCGGGACGTCTGCCTGGGCACCACCGTGACTCATTCGACCGCATACTGGTCGCTCAGGCGCAGATCGAGGGCATGACGCTGGTGACGCGGGACAAGTGGATTCCGCAGTACGACGTGCGGGTCATGGTGGTGTGAGGGGGCGGCTCCCCCACCGGTCAGTCGCGGGTGAGTGACTCCCGGGCCCAGATCTGCAAGGCGTGGATCTCGTCCATGGCTTCGCGCCAGGCCGGGTCGTCGCGGTCCACGCTCCGCGCCGTGTAGACGGCCGCGCGCAGTCGTGCGGCGGACGCGGGAGTCCGCGCGATCTCGATCGCCACGGCCCAGGTCTCGAGGAACTGGGTGATCGGACCGAGGCTGCGGGTGCGTGCCGCCAGTGCGATGGCCTCGTCCTTCTGCTGCTCCATCTCGGGCAGCCGGTGAGGGGCCACTTGGGCCAGGGCTATACGAAGGGCCGCGGGTGTCCGATCGGGTCTGGCGATGAGCGGACACTCGGACTCGATGTGCTGTGCGGACATGGTGCGCCTCCAACTCCGGTCCGCCAACCCCATATGACACACCTCGGCCGCGACGGCTCCCCCTCCGCGCCGCCGCGGCCGACCCCCCGTGCGGGAGACGGTTCAGCTGGGCTCGGACGTCACGTGGGTGTTGTCCGGGGCGTCCGTGTCTTCCTTCACGTCGGTGACGTGCGTGTTCAGCGGCTTGATGTCGCCGTTCGCCGGCTCGTCCGTGACGTGGGTGTTGTCGGGCTTGACGGCCAGGTCCTTCTCGTTGCTGCTCATGGTGCTTCCTCCCCATGCGGTTCGTCCGGAGCTGTCGAGCCTGCCCGGCCATTCCCCCGAGGAAGGCCGGGCAGGCTGCGTGAGTCGCCACCCTAATGTGCGAATCAGGTGGCCTCTTCGGCGGTCCGTCCGCCCCCCGACGCGACGAATCGACAACGGATAGAGTGCCGTGCCGCGATAAACGAACGATGAACGCCCAGCCGCCCGTCACGCCGCCGTGATCGGCGTGAGGAGTTCACGCACTTCGGAAGCCTCCGGCGACTCCAACTTCTCGTAGATCGCCAGGGCTTCGCGCCAGCAGACCTGTGCCCTGCCCGAATGGCCGATGCCGTGAAGGGCCTTGCCCAGTACCGTCAGGACATGCCCGCGACGCCATTCGCCGCCGATGCCCCTCAAGACGGTGAGCGCCAGCTCGGCGTTGCCCGCGGCCTGCGCCGGTTTGCGCGACTCCAGGTCGATCTCGGCCAGGCGGCAGAGGGTCATACCCTCCCACAGCCGCTGCCGACTGTCCCGGAAGACGCGCAGCGCCTCCTCGAGCTGTGCGGTGGCATCGGCGTGCTGGCCGCTCTTGCCGAGGGCCATACCGAGGGCGTAGCGCCCGTTCGCCCCGCGAAGGGTGTGGCCCAGCGTCTGGTAGATGTCCGTGCCCTGTCGGGCGAGGACGACCGCGGTCTCCGCGCGTCCTGTCGACAGGTGAAGGCGCGACAGGTTGCACAGCGGGCTTGCCGAGCCCGCCAGGTCGCCGCAGGCGCGGAACTTGTCGATGGCTTTGCTGAAGTACTCCTCGGCGTCCGCGTGCCGACTCTGGTAGAACGCGATGCTCCCCAGAATGTTCGCGGCCCAGCAGGAGGGCAGCGGGTCGTCGGCGGCCTCGGCCAGTTCCAGGGCCTCCCGGGCCTCGCGGTAGGCCGGGTCGAATGCCCCTGAGAACAGACGCGCGTTGCTCAGCACGACCGATGCCCGTGCCTCGGCACGCATGTCACCAGTGGCATGCGCGGCTTTCCGCAGCGCTGCTGCCGTCGCCTCGTACTCCCTGGCGTTCGCCCCGGATTCGGCCAGATCCACGGACGCCCACAGCAGGTCGATCGCACGTCGCAGCGTGCCTCCCTCGGCTGACTGCCGTACGCAGGCGAGGAGCGGCACTCCCTCCGAGTAGAGCCAGTCCCACGCGGCCTGCCGATCACCGAACGACAGACCCGCGGTCCCGGTCGGTTGCAGGTGGTCCACCAGCCGGTCCCCCGGCCGTTCGATGGCGTAGACGCCGGCCGCCGTGGCCAGGTAGAAGTCCAGCAGCCGCGACATCGCCGCGTCCCGCTCGCTCGGCGGTTGCTCGTCCCGTTCCGTGCATGCACGCGCGTAGAGGCGGACCAGGTCGTGGAAGCGGTAGCGGCCGGGCGCCGCCGACTCCAGGAGGGAGGTGTCGACCAGCGCCTCCAGCAGGTCCTCGGAGTCCTCCAGGGGCAGGTCCAGCACCGCCGCGGCTGCCGCGAGGGAGATGTCCGGGCCGTCGGCCAGGCCCAGGAGCCTGAAGGCCCGTGCCTGCGCCGGTTCGAGCTGGCCGTAGCCCAGTTCGAAGGTGGCCTTCACGGCCAGGTCACCGGCCTGCAGTTCGTCCAGCCGGCGCCGCTCGTCCGCGAGCTTCGCCGCCAGGACCGAGACGGTCCAGGTCCGGCGTGCCGCGAGGCGGGACGCCGCGATGCGGATGGCGAGCGGCAGGAAGCCGCACGCCGCCACCACGTCCAGGGCGGCCTTGCGCTCCGAGGCCACCCGCTCCTCACCCACGATCTTCGTGAACAGCGCCAGCGCCTCGTCCGGGGACATCACGTCCAGGTCCACGAGATGCGCGCCCGCCAGGTCCACCATGCGCACCCGGGAGGTGACCAGGGCCGCGCAGCCCTCCGTGCCGGGCAGCAGCGGGCGCACCTGGGCCGCGTCCTTGGCGTTGTCCAGCAGGACCAGGACCCGCCGTCCGTCCAGCACCGATCGGTACAGCGCCGCCCGCTCCTCCATCGAGTCCGGGATCGCCGACTCCTGAGTGCCGAGGGCACGCAGAAAGGCCCCGAGGACCGTTTCCGGCTCCGCGGCCCGCGGTCCCGCGCCCTGGAGATCCACATACAACTGGCCGTCGGGGAAGGCGCCGCGCGCCTGGTGGGCCACATGCACGGCGAGGGTCGTCTTGCCCACGCCGCCGATGCCGGCCAGGGCGGAGACGGCCATCACCCGGCCCTCGGCCGAGCCCAGGACCTCGCTGAGCTCGTCGACGAAGGCCGCCCGGCCCGTGAAGTCCGGCACCGTGGCGGGAAGCTGGGCGGGGCGCACCGGCGCGGACACACGCTCCGGGGCCGGTGCCGACGGCTCCGCGAGCGCCGGGTCCGCGCGCAGGATCCGCTGCTGGAGTTCCTTCAGGCCAGGGCGGGGGTCGACGCCCAGTTCGTCGTCCAGCAGACGGCGCGTGTCCGCGTACACGGCCAGCGCCTCCGCCTGGCGGCCGGAGCGGTACAGCGCCAGCATCAGCAGTTCCCGCAGTCGTTCGCGCAGCGGGTGGGCCGCCGTCAGCGCGGTGAGCTCCGAGACCGCCTCCGCGTGGCAGCCCTGTTCCAGGTCCATGTCCAGGCGGGACTCGACGAGCTGGAGCCGCCATTCCTCCAGACGGGTGCGCTGGGTGTCCGCGTACGGGCCAGGAACGTTCGCCAGCGACTCCCCGTCCCACAACGCCAGCGCCTCGTTCAGCACCTGCCGCGCGTGGTACAGGTCCCCCGCGCTCCTAGCCTTCTCGCCCTCCGCCGCCAGTTCCTGGGCAGCCCCGAGGTCCAGGGAGCGGGGGTCGCGCAGCCGCAGCGCGTATCCGCCGGACTCGCTGCGCAGCACCCCGGCGGACAGGGCCTTGCGCAGCCGTGATGCGTAGGTCCGCACGGCCGCCAGCGCCCGCGGTGGCGGGTCCTCGCCCCACAGCGCGTCGATCAGCTCGGCGGCCGTGGCCGTACGGCCCTCACGCAGCAGCAGCGCGGCCAGCAGGGCGCGCTGCTGGGGCGAGCCCGTGGCCAGCGGTTCCTCACCGCGCCAGGCGCGCACGGGTCCGAGTACGCCGAAGCGCAGTGCCGATTCCTCGGGACTCCGCTGCTCAGGCACTCGCGGTACACCGTCCATCGCTGCCCCCGGCCTCCCTGCCGAATCCGTCCACAACCGAGGAGCCCAGTTTGCCCTGTGCATGCCCGATACGTCAGCCGTGGGAGACGCCGATCACAGGCGGACCGACGGCACGTCACATCGCCTCCACAGGATCTCCGCGTCCGGCGGGGAGTCCCGGGCGCGGTGGCCAGGCGCCCGGCGTCTCCGCGCACCGTCACACTAGCTGACGCCCCGTCAGATCAGCGCTACCGTGACCGGCATGGAGACCTCACCGGCCAACGGCGCCTTTCCGAAGATCATCTCCGTTGACGACCACACCGTGGAGCCCCCGCACGTCTGGCAGGACCGGCTCCCGCGCAAGTACGGCGACACCGGCCCGCGCGTCGTCCGCGCTCCGCTGAAGGAAATGACCTTCCTCGGCGGCAAGTTCGCCCCGGTCATGGGCGCACCCGGAGACGACGGCCCGGTCGGCGACTGGTGGGTGTACGAGGACCTGCACCGGCCCCTCACCCGTCTCGACACCGCCGTCGGCTACAGCAGGGACGAGATCAGGCTCGAGGTCATCACCTACGAGCAGATGCGCCCCGGCTCCTACGACGTCCCGCAGCGCCTCGCCGACATGGACGTCAACCACGTCCAGTCCGCCCTGTGCTTCCCGACCTTCCCGCGCTTTTGCGGCCAGACCTTCACCGAGGCCAAGGACCGGGAGCTGGCGCTGCTCTCGGTGCGCGCCTACAACGACTGGATGGTGGAGGAATGGTGCGGGCCGAAGGCGCACGGCCGCCTCATACCCCTCGCGCTGATCCCCCTCTGGGACGCCGGCCTCGCCGCCGCCGAGGTGCGCCGCAACGCCGAGCGCGGCGTCCGCGCCGTCGCCTTCTCCGAGATCCCGCCCCGCCTCGGGCTGCCGTCCATCCACACCGACGCCTGGGACCCCTTCCTCGCCGCCTGTGACGAGACCGGGACCGTCGTGGCGATGCACATCGGCTCCAGCAGCCAGATGCCGTCCACGTCCGCCGACGCCCCGCCGGCCGTCGGCTCCACCATCACCTTCGCCAACTGCTGCTTCTCGATGGTCGACTGGCTGATGAGCGGCAAGTTCGAGCAGTTCCCGAATCTGAGGGTGATGTACGCGGAGGGACAGATCGGCTGGATCCCGTACATCCTCGAACGCGCCGATGTCGTCTGGGAGGAGAACCGTGCCTGGGGCGGGGTCGCGGACAAGGTGCACCGTCCGCCGTCCGAGCTGTTCGCCGAGCATGTCTACGGATGCTTCTTCGACGACGCGTTCGGCCTCAGGAACCTGGACGCGATCGGCGTCCCGAACGTGCTGTACGAGACGGACTACCCGCACTCCGACTCCACCTGGCCGAAGTCCAGGGAGGTCGGGGAGGCCCAGATGGGCCATCTGGACGCGGACGTCGTGGACCGGATCGTGCGGCGCAACGCCATCGGACTGCTGGGCCTGACGCCCGACGGGCTGTGGCCCGGTCCGGGCGGCACGGACGGCCGGGGCGGTGCCCGTTGAGCGGGCGCCTGCGGTACGGGATGCAGCTCCCCGTCCAGTCCCAGTCCACTATCTACGCCGAGCCCTGGGAGCCGGGCGCGGGTCCCGAGGACCTCGTCGCCGTCGCCCAGGCCGTGGAGGACGCCGGGTTCGACTATCTCGCGAGCTGCGATCACATCGCCGTCCCGCGCCGCCTCGCCCCCGCGATGAGCACGGTCTGGTACGACCCCGTCGCCACCCTCGCCTATCTCGCGGGCGTCACCGAACGGGTGCGGCTGCTCAGCCATGTCGCGATCGTCGCGCTGCGGCATCCGCTGGTCACGGCCAAGCAGTACGCGACCCTCGACCATCTCAGCGGCGGACGGCTCGTCCTCGGGGTGGGGGCCGGGCATGTGCGGGAGGAGTTCGAGGCACTGGGCGTGGACTTCGGCAGGCGCGGTGCCCTGCTGGACGAGGCCATCGACGCCCTGAGGGCGGCCCTCGGGCCCCAGGAGTTCCCCGAGCATCACGGGAAGTCGTACGACTTCGAGGGGCTCGGGCAGCGCCCACGCCCCGCCCAGACGCGGGTGCCCCTCTGGGTGGGCGGCTCCTCGCCGGCCGCCGTGCGCCGGGCCGCGCTGAAGGCGGACGGCTGGCTGCCCCAGGGCGACCCGCGCGACCGGCTGCCCGCCCAGATCGCCCGGCTGCGGGAGCTGCGGGCTCAGGCGGGTGTCACGGAGCCGCTCACCGTCAACGCCATCGCCGAGCCGCTGTACGTGGGCACACCCTGCTGGGACGTGGGGCGGCGCACGCTCAGCGGCGCGCCGGAGGCGCTCGCCGAGTCGCTGAACGCCTACCCCGCGATGGGCGTGCATGTGATCCAGGTGCGGTTCCGCTGCCGCAGCCGTACCGAACTGACCGACCAGATCGCGGCGTTCGGGGCCGAGGTGGCTCCGCGCCTGGACTGAACCGACCGTCTCGACCGAGGAGTCTGCATGGGCAAGCTGGACGGGCGCGTCGTCATCGTCACCGGTGCGGCGCGCGGGCAGGGCGAGCAGGAGGCACGGCTGTTCACGGCGGAGGGCGCCCGGGTCGTCCTCGCGGATGTGCTGGACGACCAGGGGGAGGAGCTGGCCAAGGAACTGGGCCAGTCGTACGTCCATCTCGATGTGTCGCGCGAGGAGGAGTGGACCGCCGCCGTGGCCGCCGTGAAGCGGGCGCACGGGCGCATCGACGGGCTGGTCGGCAATGCGGGCATCCTGCGCTTCAACTCCCTGGTGGACACGCCTCTCGATGAGTTCATGCAGGTCGTGCAGGTCAACCAGGTCGGCTGCTTCCTGGGGATGAAGACCGTGGCTCCCGAGCTGGCCGACGGGGGCACGATCGTCAACACGGCCTCCTACACGGCGCTGACCGGGATGGCGGCCGTGGGCACGTATGCCGCGACCAAGCACGCGGTCCTCGGGCTGACCAGGGTGGCGGCGCTGGAGCTGGCCGCGCGGGGGATCCGCGTCAACGCCATCTGCCCGGGCGCCATCGACACCGCGATGTCCAACCCGGCCCGCCTGGACCCCGAGGCGGACCCGGAGGAGATGAGCAGGGCACTGGACGAGCTGTACCGCAAGCTGGTGCCGCTCGGCCGGATCGGCAGACCCGAGGAGGTGGCGAGGCTGGCCCTGTTCCTGACGTCCGACGACTCCTCGTACATCACCGGTCAGCCGTTCGTGATCGACGGGGGCTGGCTGGCGGGGGTCTCCGTCATCTGAGCTTTAGCTGACTACTCGTCAGCTATTGACGCCCTCACCCGCCGGTGCCACAGTCGGCGGCAGAATCAGAACTGACGCATCGTCAGATAGATGACTTGCCAGGCAGAGACAGTCTCGTGGGGACGGTGAACCTCCATGGAATTCGGGCTCTTTGTACAGGGATACGTGGGCAAGCGGGCCGAGACGGACCCGCTCGCGGAGCACAAGGCACTGATGGAGGAGACCGAGTACGTCATCCAGGCGGACAAGTCCGGCTTCAAGTACGCCTGGGCCTCCGAGCATCACTTCCTGGAGGAGTACTCGCACCTCTCCGCCAACGACGTCTTCCTCGGCTACCTCGCCCACGCGACCGAACGCATCCACCTCGGCTCCGGGATCTTCAACCCGCTCGCCCAGGTCAACCACCCGGTGAAGGTGGCCGAGAAGGTCGCCATGCTCGACCACCTCACCGGCAACCGCTTCGAGTTCGGCAGCGGACGCGGCGCCGGCTCGCACGAGATCCTCGGCTTCCTCCCCGGCATCACCGACATGAACTACACCAAGGAGATCTGGGAGGAGACCATCGCGGAGTTCCCGAAGATGTGGCTCCAGGACGAGTACGTCGGCTTCCAGGGCAAGCACTGGCAGCTCCCGCCGCGCAAGGTTCTCCCCAAGCCGTACGGGAAGTCGCACCCCGCCATGTGGTACGCCGCCGGGTCGCCGCCTTCGTACGCCATGGCCGCCAGGAAGGGCCTCGGGGTGCTCGGCTTCAGCATCCAGAAGGTCTCCGACATGGAGTGGGTGCTGGAGCAGTACAAGACGGCGGTAGTGAACGCCGAGCCCATCGGGGACTTCGTCAACGACAACGTGATGGTGACCACCACCGCCATCTGCGCGCCCACCCACGCCGAGGCGATCCGGATCGCCATGAACGGCGGACTGCACTACCTGCCGTCCCTCGTCTTCCGCTACCACGACACCTTCCCGCGCCCCGAGGGCTTCCCCGAATGGCCCGAGACCCTCCCCGAGTACACCGAGGAATTCCTCGAACTGCTCATCGAGGAAGAGCTGCTCATCTGCGGTGACCCCGACGAGGTGCTCCGGCAGTGCAAGCGGTGGGAGCAGGCGGGCGCCGACCAGCTCAGCTTCGGGCTGCCGGTCGGGATCCCGAAGGAGGAGACGCTACAGACGATCCGGCTGATCGGTGAGCACGTGATTCCCAAGATCGACACGGATCCGATTCACCGGACGACGCGGTTCCGGCGGAGCGCCTAGGGCGACGGGGCGCGGCCTGTGTGGCGACCGCGGCGCCCTCGTGGCTTGTCGCGCAGTTCTCCGCGCCCCTCTTGGGTACGTCCGACGCGCCGGAACTCGAGGAGGCAAGCCCCATGCTTGATCACGTCATCAAGGGTGCGACAGTCGTCGACGGGACGGGCACACCCGCGTACACCGCTGACGTAGGCATACGGGACGGCCGTATCGCCACCGTCGGCCGGATCACCGAGGACTCCCGTACGAGCGAGGACGCGGCAGGACTCGTCCTCGCCCCCGGCTTCGTCGACCCCCACACCCACTACGACGCCCAGCTCTTCTGGGACCCGTACGCGACCCCGTCCCTGAACCACGGGGTCACCACGGTCGCGGCCGGCAACTGCGGATTCACGCTCGCCCCGCTGAACCCCGCGCGCCCCGAGGACGCCGACTACACCCGCCGGATGATGGCCAGGGTGGAGGGCATGTCCCTGGTCGCCCTCGAAGAGGGGGCGCCGTGGACCTGGCACGGCTTCGGGGAGTACCTGGACGCCCTGGAGGGCCGGATCGCCGTGAACGCGGGCTTCATGGTGGGGCACTGCGCGCTGCGCCGGTATGTGATGGGCCCGGACGCGATCGGCGGCCGGCCGACCGGCGAGCAACTGGCCGCGATGGTCCGGCTGTTCCACGAGGCCATGGACGCCGGGGCCTGGGGCCTGTCCACCACCCAGTCCTCCACCCACTCCGACGGAGACGGCCACCCGGTCGCCTCCCGGCACGCCGAGCCCGCCGAACTGCTGGCCCTGGCGAAAGCGGTGGGCGAGCACGACGGCACGCAGATCGAAGCCATCGTCGCGGGCTGCCTCGACCAGTTCAGCGACGCGGAGATCGACCTGTTCGTGGAGATGAGCGCGGTCGCCGGACGTCCCCTGAACTGGAACGTCCTGACGATCGACGCGGCCGTACCGGAACGCGTGCCGCGCCAGCTCTTCGCGAGCGAACGTGCCCGCAAGGCGGGCGGCCGGGTGGTGGCCCTCACCATGCCGATCCTTACCCCGATGAACATGTCACTGGGCACCTTCTGCGCCCTGAACCTGATCCCCGGCTGGGGAGAGATCCTTGGTCTGCCCGTGCCCGAGCGGATCGCCAGGCTGCGCGACCCGGAGGTGCGGGCGGAGATGCTGCGCCGCGCGAACTCCAAGGAGGCGGGCGTCTTCAGGCGGCTCGCGAACTTCGGGCGGTACGTCATCGGGGACACCTACAGCCCGGTGAACGAGGGCCTGACCGGCCGCGTGGTGAAGGACATCGCAGCCGGACGCGGCCAGGACCCCTTCACCTGCCTCGTCGAGATCTGCGCGAACGACAACCTGCGCACGGTCCTGTGGCCCATGCCCACCGACAACGACCCGGCATCCTGGGCCCTGCGCGCCGAGACCTGGCGGCACGAGGACGTCCTGCTCGGCGGCTCGGACGCGGGCGCCCACCTGGACCGCATGTGCGGCGCCCCGTACACGACCCGGTTCCTCGGGGACTGCCTGCGCGGCCGGAAGCTGGTGCCGCTGGAGCAGGCCGTGAAGATGCTGACGGACGATCCCGCGCAGCTCTTCGGGCTGCGGGAGCGGGGCCGGGTGCGGGAGGGCTTCCATGCGGACCTGGTCCTCTTCGACCCGCAGCGCATCGACGCCGGCCAGGCCACCCTGGTGCACGACCTGCCGGGGCAGAGCCCGAGGCTCGACTCCAAGGCCATCGGGATACGGGCGGTGTGGGTCAACGGTGCCGAGGCGATCCGGGACGACGTGGTGACCGGGGCCGTGCCGGGCAGGGTGCTGCGCTCGGGCCGCGACACCAGGACGGTGAGCACCAAGTGAGCGAACGCCAGCGACTGTTCATCGGCGGCGAGTGGACCGAACCCGACGGCGGCCACTACGAGGTCGTCGACCCGGCGACCGAGGGGACCGTCGGCTGGGCGCCCGAGGCGTCCCGGGGGCAGGTGCACGCGGCGGCCGCCGCTGCGCGTGAGGCGTTCGGGCCGTGGTCGCGTACGGCACCCGAGGATCGGGCGGCGGTCCTCGCCCGCGCCGCGGACGTGATGCAGCGCAACCTCGTGCCCTACGCCGAGCTCGCCCAGGCGGAGAGCGGTGCCACGACCGGGACGGCGCGCGGGATGCAGGTCGGTGTCGCGGTGTCCCGTTTCCGCCGCTACGCCCGTGTGGAGCCCGTGGAGCAGCCGCTGCCGCCGCAGATCAACGAGGCGGGACCGTTCGGTCCGGCCGCCGTGATGGGAGCGCTGGCCGTACGCCAGCCGGTCGGCGTCGTCACCTGCATCACCTCGTACAACAACCCCTGGGCGAATCCGGCGGGCAAGGTCGCCCCCGCGCTGGCGATGGGCAACACGGTGTTGGTCAAGCCCGCCCCGCAGGACCCGCTGTCCGTGTACCGCATGGCGGAGGCCCTCCAGGAGGCGGGCGCCCCGCCGGGCGTGGTGAACGTGGTCAGCGGCTCGCACCCGGACACCGGCGAGGCGGCCGTGGACAGCCCCGACGTCGACATGGTGAGCTTCACCGGCTCCACGGCGGTGGGGCAGCGCATCGCCGAGGTGTGCGGCCGGTCCATGAAGCGCCAGCTGATGGAGCTGGGCGGCAAGGGCGCGGCGCTGGTCTTCGACGACGCGGACGTGGACGCGGCGGTGTCCGGGATCGGCACGACGTTCTCGTTCTACAGCGGCCAGATCTGCACGGCACCGACGAGGGTGCTGGCACAGAGGGGCGTCTACGACCGTGTGGTCTCCCGACTGGCCGCATACGCATCGCGCTTGCCGGTCGGCGACCCACGCGAACGGGCGACGGTGGTGGGCCCCCTGATCTCCGCGGCACACCGCGACCGAGTGGAGTCGTACATCGAACTGGGCCGCAAGGAAGGCGCGAGACCGGTCGCCGGCGGAACCCGCCCACCACACGACCGCGGTTTCTACGTCACCCCCACTCTCCTGGCGGACTGCACCCCCGACATGCGGGTGGTCCGCGAGGAGATCTTCGGCCCCGTCGTCGTGGTCGTCCCCTTCGAGGACGAGGAGGAGGGCACAGCCCTGGCCAACGACAGCGACTACGGCCTGATCGACTACGTCTGGTCCGGCGATGTGGCCCGCGCCTTCCGCGTGGCCCGCCGGCTGCGGGCGGGCGGGGTCGGAGTGAACACCGTCGGCCGCAACATGGAGGCGCCGTTCGGCGGCTTCAAGAAGAGCGGCGTGGGCCGCGATGTGGGCACTTACGCCCTGCACGCGTACAGCGAACTCCAGGCGATCGTCTGGCCGGGCTGAACGAACTGCTCACCGGGTGAAGCAGGACGCGGGAGGCCGCGGGTCCGCCGAGCGGACGAGCAGGCCCGTGTGCCCGCCGCGGCCCACGGTCATGCCCACCGGCTCGCGCGCAGCCTCCCGTTCCTCGCTTCGCGGCTCTGGTGCCGCAGCAGGCGACGTTCGCCCCGTCGCAACGCCCGGGCCCCACGTACCCAGTGCGTACCGTGCCCCGTGCGGCGGCTGCTACCGGCCCAGGAAGATCGGATTCGTGAACGCCGCCAACGCCCCCGGCAGCGGCCCCACGGCCGTCTCATGGCGCAGTTCGGCGCGTACGTACGCCGCGTAGGAGGGCGTCGTGTGCCATTCCGCCGTGCCCGGCCCCGACACCGGCAGCGGGTCGCTCGTGAACAGGACGCCCTGGTCGGTGACGAGGCGGATCGTGCAGCGAGGCGCACCCTCGGCCGTGACGCGGACCGTCACCGGGGCGTCGCGGTCCACGCGCAACCGCTCGCCGATGCCCGCGTGTTCGCCGCGCCCGCCGGTCACCTCGAACGTCAGCGAGACGTTCTTCGACTCGGCCACGTACGAGCGGCCCGCGCGCAGCCCCTCCTGGACGGCCTCGCGGGTGAGGTCGTCGGCGAGGACCACCGTCTGCGGGGAGCCGACCGCGTCGGGCGGGCGGTGGGCGTCGCTGTTGCCCATCGCGGGCAGCCACCGGGCGTGGCCCTCGCGGACCGCCGCCACCAGCGTGTTGTCCCACTCGGCCAGCGTCACCTCGTCGTCCGGCGTGTAGGGGCCGTTCCACACCTCGACCGCGTCCGCCTCCCCGAACCCGAACTTCCAGCCGCAGCCGACGCAGGTGGCGTGCGGATGGGCCGGGACGACAAGGCCGCCCGTCCGGTGGATCTCCCGGGCGAACCGCGCCCAGCGGTTGTCGCGTGCCCGGTAGCGCCAGTCGATGAACGTGCCGGGGTCGGTGCCCAGGGCGAGCACATGGCCGTTGCGGGTCGTCACCTCCTCGCCCAGCATGACCAGCAGGTCGTCGCCCGCGACATCGGCCCAGTGCGCGTGGGAGGAGTGGGTGTTGTGCTCCGAGGTGTTGATGAAGTCCAGCCCGGCGGCGCGCGCCAGCGCCGCGATCTCCGCGGGCGTACGGCCGCCGTCCGAGTACCAGGAGTGGAGGTGACAGTCGCCCCGGTACCAGGCGCGGCCACGGCCCCTCGCCCGGGACGGCGGGTACACGGGCACGGGAGTCTCGCCCGGCGAGCCGTACGTGAGCGTGATCGTGACCTCGTAGGCCAGGCCCTGCGCTGCCACGGTGTACGGGCCCAGCGCGATATGCCAGGTGCCGGGGCGGACCGGTCCCGGGATGTAGCCGGGGGTGGCGTCGTCGGCGCGGAGGAAGAACTCGCCGCGCGCGCCGCCGGACCAGCCGCGGAAGCCCTTGCCGCCCAGGTCGGTGCCGCGTTCGTCGAAGACGCCGATGTCCAGGGCGTTGCCCGGGGTGCCGGCCGGGACGGACGGTCTGTCGTAGGAGTAGGCCACCTTGATCTCGCGGACGCCTTCGGGGACGTCGACGGGCAGGTACACGAAGTCGGGGCAGCCGGGGGGCAGCGTGCCGCGCACCGTCCTCGTCTCCTGGTTGTCGGCCGCCTCCGCGGCGGGACCCTGGGGGAAGCTCACAGTGGCCAACGTAAGCGCGGCGGCGGCGCCCGTCACGAACAAAGCGCGTCTGCCGATGCCGTGGTCGTCCTCGCACATGGTGCTGCTCCCAACGTGTCGGATGGCAGGGGTGGTGCGGGGCTGGCACGTACCACTGTGGTGTGCGCCCGTTAACTCCTGGGCAAAAGCAGCCGATCGGAAGCCGCGAGACGGTGTAACACCGGGTGCCCGTCGGATCGCCACGCCTCATCTCCGCGAACGTATGCTCGGGGGATGACGACTTCCGCGACCTCCGGAACCGGCGGCCCCACCGAGAACTCCATGCGGCGCGCCCTCAAACGCGCCCGTGACGGTGTCGCGCTCGATGTCACCGAGGCCGCGGTGCTGCTCCAGGCCCGGGGCGCGGACCTGGACGATCTGACCGCGTCGGCCGCGCGGGTACGGGACGCGGGCCTGCTGACCGCGGGACGGCCCGGTGTCATCACGTACTCGAAGAGCGTCTTCATCCCCCTGACCCGGCTGTGCAGGGACAAATGCCACTACTGCACCTTCGTCACCGTGCCCGGCAAGCTGCGGCGCGCGGGGCACGGGATGTTCATGTCCCCGGACGAGGTCCTGGACGTCGCCCGCAAGGGCGCCGCGCTCGGCTGCAAGGAAGCGCTGATCACGCTGGGGGACAAGCCGGAGGACCGGTGGCCCGAGGCGCGGGAGTGGCTGGACGCGCACGGCTATGACGACACGATCGCCTATGTACGGGCCATCTCGATCCGCATCCTGGAGGAGACGGGCCTGCTGCCCCATCTCAATCCCGGTGTCATGTCGTGGACGGACTTCCAGCGGCTGAAGCCGGTCGCCCCGTCGATGGGCATGATGCTGGAGACGACGGCGACGCGCCTGTGGTCGGAGCCGGGCGGTCCGCACCACGGCTCTCCCGACAAGGAGCCCGCCGTGCGGCTGCGGGTGCTGGAGGACGCGGGCCGCTCCTCGGTCCCGTTCACCTCCGGGATCCTGATCGGGATCGGGGAGACGTACGAGGAGCGCGCCGAGTCGCTCTTCGCGTTGCGGAAGGTCTCCCGCGCCCACCACGGCGTCCAGGAACTGATCATCCAGAACTTCCGCGCCAAGCCGGACACGGCGATGCGCGGCATGCCGGACGCCGAACTGGACGAACTCGTCGCGACGGTGGCCGTGGCCCGGCACATCATGGGGCCCGCCGCCTGCCTCCAGGCCCCGCCGAACCTGGTGGACGACGAGTACGAGCGGCTCATCGGCGCGGGCATCGACGACTGGGGCGGTGTCTCCCCGCTGACCATCGACCACGTCAACCCCGAACGGCCCTGGCCCCAGATCGAGCAGCTGGCGCGCCGCTCCCGCGCGGCCGGCTTCGAGCTGCGCGAACGCCTGTGCGTCTACCCGGAGTTCGTCCAGCGCGGCGAGCCCTGGCTGGATCCGAGGCTGCTGCCGCACGTCCGGGCGCTCGCGGACCCCGATACGGGCCTCGCGCGCACGGACGCGCTGGTCGAGGGAAGGCCGTGGCAGGAGCCGGAGGAGGCGTTCACCGGCCAGGGCCGGGGCCGCACGGACCTGTACCGGACCATCGACACCGAGGGCCGCACGGGCGACCGCCGCGACGACTTCGATGCGGTGTACGGCGACTGGGAGGCACTGCGCGAGGCGGCCGTACCCGGCATGGTGCCGCAGCGCATCGACACCGATGTCCGCACGGCCCTGCGCACGGCCGCGGACGACCCGACCCGGCTCACGGACGACGAGGCCCTGGCCCTGCTGCACGCGGACGGCCCCGCCCTCGACGCGCTGTGCCGCATCGCCGACGACGTGCGCCGCTCGGCGGTCGGCGACGACGTCACCTACATCGTCACGCGGAACATCAACTTCACCAACGTCTGCTACACGGGCTGCCGCTTCTGCGCGTTCGCGCAGCGCCGCACGGACGCGGACGCCTACACCCTCTCCCTGTCCCAGGTCGCCGACCGCGCCCAGCAGGCGTGGGACGTGGGCGCGGTGGAGGTGTGCATGCAGGGCGGCATCCACCCCGATCTGCCCGGCACCGCCTACTTCGACATCGCGCGCGCGGTGAAGGAACGGGTGCCCGGCATGCATGTGCACGCGTTCTCACCGATGGAGGTCGTCAACGGCGCCACCCGCACCGGGATGTCCATCCGCGACTGGCTGACCGCCGCGAAGGAGGCCGGGCTGGACACGATTCCCGGCACGGCCGCCGAGATCCTGGACGACGACGTCCGCTGGATCCTCACCAAGGGCAAGCTCCCGGCGGCCACCTGGATCGAGGTCGTCACCACCGCGCACGAGCTGGGCATCCGCTCCTCCTCGACCATGATGTACGGCCATGTGGACCAGCCCCGCCACTGGCTGGGCCATCTGCGCACCCTCGCCCGCGTCCAGCAGCGGACGGGTGGCTTCACGGAGTTCGTGACGCTCCCGTTCATCCACACCAACGCACCCGTCTACCTCGCCGGCATCTCCCGCCCGGGTCCGACGACGCGCGACAACCGCGCGGTGACGGCCATGGCGCGGCTGCTGCTGCACCCGCACATCCCCAACATCCAGACGAGCTGGGTGAAGCTCGGCGCGGAGGGCGCGGCGGAGATGCTCCGCTCCGGTGCGAACGACCTGGGCGGCACGCTCATGGAGGAGACCATCTCCCGTATGGCGGGCTCCTCCTACGGCTCGTACAAGTCCGTCAAGGACCTGGTGGCGGTCGCGGAGGCGGCGGGCCGCCCGTCCAGGCCGCGCACCACGCTGTACGGGGAGGTACCGCAGGAGCGGCAGAGGGCGGCGGAGGCATCGGACGGGCACCTGCCGGAACTGCTGCCGGTGCTGGACTGAGAGGGCCGGGAACGCCGGGGAGCGGACGAGGTCAGCGCATCAGCTCCCCGGCGTTCACCAGCAGGGACTGCCCCGTGACCGCCCGCGCCCGGTCGGACGCCAGGAACACCGCCGCGTCCGCCACGTCGCCGTCCGTGGCCAGTTCAGGCAGCGCCATCCGGTCCGTCAGGCGCTGCCTCACCTCTGCCTCCGGTACGCCCTCGGTATGCGCCGTGAACCGCACGTACGCCTCCACGGGCGGGCCCCACATCCACCCGGGCAGCACCGTGTTGACCCGTATCCGGTACGGGCCGAGCTCCCGGGCCAGCGAGTACATCGCGCTGGTGAGCGCACCTTTCGAGGACGCGTAGGCGGCCTGCCGCACCTGGGAGGGGGCGGCCACGGAGGACTGGGTGCCGATGATGACGACCGAGCCGCCCCCCGACTTGAGCGCGGGCAGGCAGGCACGGGTCATCCTCAGGGTGCCCAGCAGGTTCACGTCGATCACCGACTGCCAGGTGGCGAAGTCCGCGTCCTCCAGACCGCCGAAGTAGCTGTCCCAGGCGGCGACATGGACCACGGCATCAAGACCGCCGAACCGCTCGAGCGCCAGCGCGGCGAGCGCCTCGCACTGGGCCTCGTCGGTGATGTCCGTCGCACGGTAGGCCGTGTGCGCGCCGTCCGGGTCGAGCGCGGAGGCGGACTTGGCGAGGTTCGCCTCGGTACGCGCGCCGAGGACGGCGTTGCCCCCGTCCCTGACGACGGCCGCGGCGACCTGGTGGCCGAGTCCGGCCCCGACTCCCGAGACGACGACGGTCTTGCCCGCGAGCAGTGACATGGCGATGGCCTCTCGGCTCTCGGCTCTGGCGCTTCATCTGACGATCCGTCAGAGTATGGGCGTCCGGGGGAGGAAGGAAGAGGACTGCGGCAGCGGACCTCCGCAAAGGGCGACGGCAGAGAACGGCGGCAGAGAACGGCGGCAGAGGGCAAGGGAAGGAAGGGCGGGCGGCATGGGCAACGGAATGGACAGCGGGATGGGCGAGGACACGCGCAGTGATGTGTACGCGGAACTGGCCGCCGTGGGGCCCTACGGCGTCCACCCCGGGCACGCCCTGATCACCATGGTGGAGCCGCATCCGGGGCACGAGTACGCCTACAACCGCTGGTACGAGGACGACCACTACTACGCCGGCGCCATGGCCATGCCGTGGATGTTCGCGGGCCGCCGCTGGGTCGCCACCCGCGAACTGCAGCTTCTGCGCTACCCGGAGAAGTCGGCGGTCGCACAGCCGGTGACCACCGGGTGCTATCTCTCGACGTACTGGATCACGGACGGCCGCTACGACGACCATATGCGCTGGACGGTCGGCATCAACCGGCGTCTCAACCGCGACGGTCGCGTCTACCAGGACCGTACCCATGTCTTCACCTCGTTCCAGGACCACGAGGCGACGGTGTACCGGGACGGCGCGGCGGGACCACGCGACTTCCATGCGCTGGACCACCTCTACGCGGGCCTGGTCCTGGAGGTCATCGACGCGAACGGGCCGCAGGAACGCGCTGAACTGGTGGAATGGCTGCGCACCCGCCATCTTCCGCGTCGGCTCGCGGGTTCCCCGGCGGCGATGGTCACACTGTTTCGCCCCACGCCGCTGCCGGGGGACCGGATGACCTATGTGAAGCAGGTGGAGGGGGTGGACACCCGGCTCACCCTGCTGTGGTTCCTGGAGGCGGACCCGGGGGAGTGCTGGGAGCGGCACTTCGCGGATCTGGACCGGGCGGTGGCGGAAGGGGGTCTCGGCAGGGTGGAACTGGTGGCGCCGTTCATTCCCACCGTGCCGGGTACTGACCGGTACGTGAACGAACTGCGGTGACGGGGGCCCAAAGTGCTAGCCCCCTCGGCCGGGACGGCGGTCCAGTCGAGAGGGCTATCGCTGATCTTTGTGGAATTGTCCCGCTCGGTGTTACTTGATCGACGCGACGAAGCTGTTCCAGGCGTCGGCGGGGAAGGCCAGGACAGGCCCCTCGGAAACCTTGGAGTCACGTACGGCGAGCGCCGCCGTGGTGGGCGACTTGACCTCGACGCACGCGCCGTTGCCCGCCGAGTACGACGACTTGACCCACGTCTCCGTGGACCCCTGCTGTACTGCCATGTTCACTCCAGTAGCGAGTTGCTGTGGTGATCCGGCCACCGTGTTTGTCTGATGGCGCGATCGACGCTACTCGGCAACTTTCCTGTCCGGAGGGAGCGTTCACTCGACCGAATGGCATATTCCAATGGAGCTTCCGCCTGAAGGTTCCGCTGGTGTAAGATCCGCCGCCCTTTGTTCCTCGCCGGTCTCAGCGGCATCGGCCTTTCAGCGTGCGTAGTCCTTCGCGACCTCCGCGATGTACTGGCGGGACCGCTCCACGCTGAGGGCCTGGGCCCTCAAGTGCTCGTACATCACGGAGTACTTCTGCACGTCCAGGGGCTTTTCCAGATACAGGTCACTGGTGACGCCCTCCAGGTACACCACGCTGGAGTCGGCGGTGTCGGTGAACTCCAGGATCGAATACTGGCCGTTGAGACCTGGATGCGCCCCCGCGTCGAACGGCAGGACCTGCACGGTGACATGCGGCAGCTGGGACATCTCCGCGAGATGCTCCAACTGCTCCCGCATCACCAGGCTGTTGCCCACGACACGGCGCAGCGCGGCCTCGTCCAGCACCACCCACAGACGCAGCGGGTTGCTCGTGGCGGCGACACGGTCCTGACGCCGGATCCGCACCTCGATGCGCTTGTCGATCTCGGCCGCCGAACTCTCGGGCAGCGCGCCCTGGATGAGCGCCTCGGCGTAGGCACGGGTCTGCAGCAGACCGGTGATGATCTGGGGCTCGTACACCCGCAGCGACTCCGCGTCGGTCTCCAGTCCGATGTACACGCTGTATGGGATGTCGCCGAACGCGTGCCACCAGCCCTGCTGGCGGGAGTCCCGGGCCATCTCCATCAGAGAGTCGACGACGCGCTGGTCGTCGACGTCGTACACACCGCACAGATCGCGGACGTCGCGCGGGCTGATGCTGCGGCGGCCGTTCTCCAGGCGGCTGATCTTCGACTGCGAGACGAGCAGGCGTTCCGCGACTTCTTCGGCCGTCATGCCCTTGACTTCGCGGAGCCGTCGCAGTTCTTGGCCGAGCCGGCGGCGCCGGACGGTGGGGTTGACATTGGACGCCACGGGACGTGCACCTCCGGCTGCGTACCTCTACTTTGTGTATCTGCTGCTGAGCAGATTGCCACCAAGGTGCTTCTTACCGCTGGGAAACAACGGATATGCCGCGCCCGCCGCCCACTTGGGCCGCCCTTGGTGAGAAGTTGGCCGGACGGCATATGACATTGCCGTGCCTTAAGGGTACGGACGTCCGGATGCCTCACGAGCCGGCGTCATCGTACGGAATCGCGGCCGCACCACCTCGAATCGGCGCGCGCATACGAGCGCGCGGGGCGGTGGGGCCGTGTCGTCGCTTGTGACGTACCGTCCCACCGCCCCGCGCGTGCTCGCGGCTGCCTGCCACGGCACTAGTGCCGCGGCAGGCAAGGTTCGCCCCGTCGCGACGCCCGGCACATGCTCTCGCCGCACCGGCCGAAAGCCCAAGTACATCCAGTACGAGGGCTTCCGGCCGGCACGCCGAGAGCACGCGCCGGACGCCGCTCCTCAACGGGCAAACGTTGCCTGCCACGGCACTAGCTCGGGGACCGGCTGTGTGCGCCGGGCCGTGCGATGTCTCCCGATACGTGCCGTACGCGCGTGCTGTGAGCGCCGTACCTGCCGTATCGATCCTCCTGTGCCTGTCTCGCTGGGTCGGCAGAGTGGTCCAGGCGGGTGGTTTCTGCCGTGGGTCCGCGCTGATTCCGCTGGGCCGTGGAGCTCCGGCTCAGCGGGTCAGTGGGCCACGACGCGTGCCATTGATCCGCGGCGCGGCTGCATCGGGACACCGCGAGCGGGTTCCGCTGTCGGCCTGGCGGCCGCGGCCGGACGGCCGGCCTGGGCCGGATTGCGGCGCGGCTGCGCGGCCGCACCGCTCTGGACGTCCATCACCGCGTGCGCCACGAGGCCGCCCATGGGGTCGTGCCTGATCAGATCCCGCAGCCGGGAGCGGGACGAACGTCCCTCGTTGCCCGGATACAGGTGCTTGCCGAGGCCGACCGCGTGCGCCAGTGCGGCAAGTGCCGCGGTCCGCGGGTCCGGTGGAACGCCGGTGCGGATCGCGGAATCCAGCCGGGCCCTGATCTCCCGGCTGATGGCGGTGTCCGTCGCCTGATACCGAGTCGTCGGCAGCACCCCGCACATCTGGCCCGGCACGGCCTGGACCATGCCGCACCGTTCGAGATGCGAGAGATAGGTCTGGCGGAGCCCGAGACGCGGCCCGCCGATCCAGTGGACGGCCCGAACCGGAGCGCCGCGCCTGCGCAGCAACTCCAGCGCGGAGTCCAGAGTCGGATCTCCTGTCGGCCGTGGTGCCACCACGGCGATACGATCCCCGTCAGGGGCTATCCGTCCGGCCAGCGCCAGCTCCACTAGCTGTGCTCCGGCCAGACCAAGGTCGAGCGACTGCGGCTGCGCAGTGGTACCCGTGGCCGGGTCCAATGCGAGCAGCAGAAGCTCCTCCGGAATTGTTCTGCGGCTCCTGCCCATCCATGCCTCCCCGCGTGGATGAATGACAGGGTGACCCCTCTCACATTGGTCTGTCGAGAGTGCGTGACCGGAATGTAGTGGAACCGCTACGTATGTCGTTCTCGTCTAGCCCAGGGGTTAATCCCTCACACAGGACACTGGTACATGGTTCGGACAACGCTGTCCGGGCGTCGGTTCACGGTTCGGCAAGGCGCGCTGCCCGGGTGTGTGGCGCGAGGAGGAGGCATCGGTGGCGGGCGAGTCCCCCGACAAGTCGAAGCAGCACGGGTCGTCGGAAGAACCGACGTCGGGGAGCGGCGCCGCGGTTCCGGTGCCGACCAAGGCCGGGGATGACCCCCGGCTCGTGATCGCCGGTGAGAAGGCGCGGGTCGATCAGGCGACGGCGGTCTTCTCCACGCGGGGGTTGCGGGGCACCTCCGGTGTGGCCGTGGACGAGGGCGGGGCGGCGCCCGCCGACACTGCTGACACGGAGAAGCCCGAGAAGCCCGAGAAGTCCGCCGAGTCCGAGAAGTCCGCGGAGACGGAGAAGTCCCCGGAGGCGGAGAAGCCCGCTGAGGGTGAGACGTCCGCCGAGGCTCAAGAGCCTGAAGGGGCCGACTCCGACGGCGACATCGGCGCCGGCGATGACTCTGCCGCTGACACGGAGCCGGAAGCCCCCGCGGCCGAAGAGGCCCCTGAAGCCGAAGAGTCCCACGGAGCCGAAGAAGCCTCCGAAGCCGAAGAGGCCTCCGAGGGCGGGAGCGCGGGCGAGGAGGCCTCCGAGTCCGCCGGTGAGGCCGACGGCGCCGCCAAGTCCGGGGACGGGAAGGCTTCCAAGCCCGCCGTGGACCAGCCCACCGCCGTCTTCAAGGCGCGGCGCCCCGTCGTGGACCAGCCCACGACCATGCTCAAGCTGGGCGGCGCGAAGACGCCGAAGGCCCCGGCGGAATCGGATAAACCGGATGATTCCGGCAAATCCGATGAATCCACCAAGAAGCCCGTGGTGGACCAGCCCACCACCATGCTGAAGCTGGGCGGCGCCACGAAGCCGTCGGACAAGCCGTCGGACAAGCCGTCGGACAAGCCGTCGGACAAGCCGTCGGACAAGCCCGCTCCCGCGTGGGCGGCCAAGTCGCCCGCGTCGGACGGCGACAAGCAGGCCGACGGCAAGCAGACCGCCGCCCGCAAGCCGGACGAGTCCGATGCCGAGCGCACCAGCAAGTTCGTGGCCCTGAAGGCGCTCGACGAGCCGAAGCCCCAGACGGCGAAGCCGGAGAGCCCGAAGGCCGAGCCCAAGCCGAAGCCCGTGTCCGCGCCCGCCGACGCGACCGCCGCGCTGCCCCAGGTCGGCCCCGAGCGCACCGCTCAGCAGCCGCTTCCGCCGAAGCCGCCGCTCGATCTGCTCGCCGAGCTGACGAACACCCCGCCGCCGCCGGAGACCCCGGTGCGCACCATCGTGCGCCGGATCAAGATCTGGACCCCGCTCGCCGTTCTGCTGGCGGTCATCTTTGCGATCGTGCAGGCGGTCCGTCCGCTGCCCGCCGCTTCCCTCGCGCTGACCGCCGACGACACCTACACCTTCGGCGGCAAGCTCGACCTGCCGTGGCCCGGCCAGGGCCAGTCGGCGGTCGAGGTGGACGGCGTCGGCCTGGTCGGCACCGATGGCGTCCAGACCCCGAAGCCCATCGCGAGCGTCACCAAGATCATGACGGCCTACGTCATCCTGCAGGACCACCCGCTCAAGGGCGCCGAGGGCGGTCCGAGCATCACCGCGGACCAGCAGGCCGAGGACGACTCCAAGAAGCTGGACGAGTCCACGGCGGCCATGAGGAAGGGGCAGCAGTTCACGGAGCGGCAGGCGCTCGAGATGCTGATGATCCCGTCCGGGAACAACGTGGCGCGGCTGCTGGCCCGCTGGGACTCCGACAACAAGACCTTCGTCGGCAAGATGAACGCCGAGGCCAAGAAGCTCGGCATGACGAAGACGACGTACACGGACCCGAGCGGTCTGGACTCCACGACCGTGAGCACCGCCGTGGACCAGCTCAAGCTGGCCAAGGCCGCCATGCACAACCCGGTGTTCCGCGAAGTCGTCGGGATGGGCGTCGCGCACATCCCCGGTCTGGACAAGCCGATCTACACCACCAACGATCTGCTGGTGAAGGGGATCGGCGTGATCGGCCTGAAGACCGGCTCGTCCACCCCGGCGGGCGGAGACCTGGTGTGGGCGGCCACCAAGGTCGTCGGCGGCAAGACGCAGACGATCTACGGTGCCGTCCTCAACCAGCACGCTCCCGGCATCCTCGACCACAGCCTCAAACTGGCGCTGAGCAACAGCGAGAAGCTGATCAACAAGATCCAGGACAGTCTGACCACGGCGACGATCGTGAAGAAGGGCGAGGTCGTCGGGTACGTGGACGACCAGCTCGGCGGCAGGACGCCCGTGGTCGCCACTCAGAACATGACGGCGGTCGGCTGGCCGGGCCTGAAGACCAGGCTCTCCCTCGGTGACGGCGGCCAGGCGGTCCCGCACGAGGCGAAGGCCGGGACGGTCGTCGGCCGTCTCACGGTCGGCGATGACTCCAGCCGGTCCGTGAACATCCCGGTCGCCCTGCAGAAGGACCTGACCGAGCCGGGCTACGGGGAGAAGTTCACCCGACTGGGCTGAGCCGGCGGGAAGCCCCCGCGACACGTACTCCGCCCGCCGGGCCCCCGCCCGGGAGCCCGGCGGCGGGGTGCGTGCTAGCGTCGCGAGATCGAGCCGGGCCGCGAGCCTCGCATCCTGGCCCGGGACGGACCCCGGAGCGAAGCCTGTCGCAACGTTGAGGGAACTCTTGCGGACGGCCGGGCACGGGGCGAGAACGGGAGAACGGAACCGAGACCGGGACCGGACGACGGAACCGGAAACGGTGGAGAACAGAACGGGATACGGGGAGTGCCTTCAGGTGGCCACAGCGGAGCCGACACACGCCGACGACGCCGATCCGGGCCGTAGGCCGGGCGAGGCATCGGACCGGCGAATACCGCCCCACGCGCCCGCGGCAGACCCCAAGCCCTCGGACGGCGAACCCACCGGGGAACCGGCGGACGTCCCGGCCCCGCAACCGGCCGCACCCTCCCTTCCGCCCGCCCTGCGGACCCTGCTCACCCGAGTGAGCTCGTCCCGGGCCGGGGACCTGGCCCGCAGGCATCCCGTCCTGGCGGTCACGGTCCTCGCCGGCGTGCTGCACCTCGTCTGGTTCTTCACCTTCGCGAACAGCGGCGGCGACCTAGCCGCGCAGGACGCGTGGGCCGAGTTCGTGGGCCGGCACCCGGACTCCGCGTACAACCTCGCCTGGTACGGCGGCATGCACCCGGTGTCGTACAGCGTGGTGTCTCCCTATCTGATGTCCGTCCTCGGCGTCCGTACGACGATGATGATCGCGGGCACGATCTCGGCCGGCCTGCTCATGCTGATCCTCATCCGCAGCCGCGCCGTCCGTGAACCGCTGTGGCCGGCCATGGCCGGGGTGTTCGGGCTGCTGTGCAACGCCATCTCGGGGCGAGTGACCTTCGGTCTGGGCACGATGTTCGCACTGGGCGCGACGGCGAGCGTCTTCTGCTGGCCGTACCGCTGGCGCTACAAGCGGTGGGCGAAGGCGCTGTGCGCCGCGCCGCTCGCCGCGCTGGCCACCATGTCGTCCCCGGTGGCGGGCCTGTTCGTCGGACTGATCGCGGTCGCGCTGTTCCTGCAGAAGCGCCGCCCGGGCGCCTGGGCCCTCGGCCTGGCGCCGACCGCGGTCGTCGGCCTGTCGGCGTGGCTCTTCCCCTTCTCCGGCACCCAGCCGATGACCTTCTGGTCCGCGATCCTGCCCTTCGCCTTCGCGGTCCTGGTCTTCCTCCTGGTTCCCGAGGAGTGGAAGACGGTACGGATCACGGCGGGGGTGTACGGGCTGTCCGTGCTCCTCGTGTGGCTGATCAGCTCCCAGATCGGCTCGAACATCACCCGGCTCGCGATGCTCTTCGCGGGCGTGGCGCTGATCGCGGCGCTGCCGTTCACCGTGCCGCGCAGCCGGAAGTGGTACGCCATCGTCGTGGCGTTCACCGGCTTCATCGTGTACATCGGCGCCAAGACGATCGACGACATCGTGCACACGACCCCCGCGGCGTCCTGGGCACGCGAGCTCGCTCCGCTGGTCAACCAGCTCCAGGTGACGGGCGCGGAGAAGGGCCGGGTGGAGGTGGTCCCGGCGCGCTCGCACCGTGAGGCGTCGGCGCTCGCCCCGTATGTGAACCTGGCCCGCGGCTGGAACCGGCAGGCCGACATGGAGCGCAACCCGCTCTTCTACGACGACACGCTCAACTCCGCGAACTACCACGCGTGGCTTCAGCGCTGGGCTGTGCACTTCGTGGTGCTGCCGAAGGGGGAGCCGGACGGCGACGGCGGCCAGCGCGAGCGCGAACTCGTCCTGCGGGGCATGCCGTACCTGAGGGAGATCTGGGGCGACCCGAACTGGCAGCTGTTCGCGGTGACGGACCCCACCCCGCTGGCGGATCCCCCCGCGGTGGTCGACCGGGCGGAGCAGGGCGAACTGACGATCGAGGTGAAGAAGGCGGGCCGGGTGCTCATCCGCGTCCCGTACTCGCCGTGGCTCGGCCTGGTCGACGCGCAGGGCAAGGGCGTCAAGCCGCCCCAGGAGACGGAGGTGTCCAAGCACCGCCCGTCCGGCATGCCGAAGTCGTACGTCAACCTCAACGGCTGCCTGATGGACACGCCCGAGGACACCTCCGGCGACAAGTGGACGGAACTCGTGGCCCCGCGTGCGGGCACCTACCGCCTGGCCGCCCCGTACCAGCTGCCACGGGGTACCCCCTGCCCGCAGGAACTGCGCTGAGCCACCGCCCCCGCCCCGCCGGCGCGCGCCGAGCAGGGCAGGGGCGAGTGGTGCCCAGGGTCTTTCGTTTGGATCAGACCCCGCGAGCCCGGTCTGATCCAAACGAAAGACCCTAGGCGCCCTTGACGGGAAACGCCACGTCACACACCGCGTCCTCGGGCCCCGCCGCGTCCCAGTCCGCGAAGTACACCTCACGGCAGGGGCCCGCGTACTCCAGCCCCTGCTCCGCCATCCACGCCTCCACGGCCTCGAACGCCGCGAGGATCTGCGGATGCGCCACCTGTGCCTTGGTGATACGGGTGCGGGCGAGCCGCTGGGCGGGCTCCCGCCGCACCCGGATCTCCCGTGCCCGGCCCTGCGCCCTCGCCCAAGCCTCGGCCGCCTCGCGGTCGGCCACCGGCACACACGCCTCCGCGGGCCCGTCGCTCTCCTGGGACACCGCCGCGTAGTACACGACGAAGGGCGATCCGCTCACCCCGCCGCACTCCCGCGCCGCCGCCTCCAGCCGCCCCAGCGAGGCCCCGATCCAGGCCGGCAGCTCGTCCCCGAGCACATGCCGCTTCTCGGTGATCAGCACCTGCTCCGGCACGTCCACCGTCTCCACCACGAACTTCCCGTACATCTCGGAACTCCTCCCCGACAGTCGTCCACGGAGGTACTCGGCGAGCCTGCGCTGCGCGGCGATGCGCTCCTCGACACCGGCCCAGTAGCCGGCGAGCAGTTCGGCCGCCCGTTCGCCGTCCGACTCGCGGGCGGCGACCACCTCGGCGATCCGGGCGAGCGGCATGTCGAGGCGGCGCAGCAGTTCCACGGTGCGGGCGCGCTCGACCTGGTCCGTGCGGTAATAGCGGTAGCCGCTGGTCTCGTCGACGTGCGCGGGAGCCAGCAGCCCCAGCCGGTCGTAGAGCCGCAGTGCCTTCGCCGACAGCCGCGAGCGGGCCCCGAACGCGCCGATGGTCAGCAGATCGTCGTCCACCAGGTCATCCTCCGTCGCCGGGCGCCTTTCGCCCGGCGAGGAGGACGCTCCTGTCTGCCCCAGGGGCAAGGTCAACCGCTTCGGATCCTCAGCCGAGGGCCTTTTCGACCGCCGCCAGCACCTCGGCCGCCTCCGGCTCCGTCTGCGGGGAGAACCGGGCGGCGATCCGGCCGTCCTTGCCGATCAGGAACTTCTCGAAGTTCCAGCGGATGTCCCCGGTGTGTCCCTCGCCGTCCGCGAAGCCGACCAGACGCTCGTACAGCGTGTGCCGACCCTCCCCGTTCACCTCGACCTTCTCGGTCATCGGGAAGGTCACGCCGTAGGTCGCCGAGCAGAACTCCGCGATCTCCTCGGCGCTCCCGGGCTCCTGCCCGAGGAACTGGTTGCAGGGCACTCCGAGCACGGTGAAGCCCAGCGGCGCATACCGCTCCTGGAGCCGCTCAAGACCCGCGTACTGCGGGGTCAGCCCGCACTTGGAAGCCACGTTCACCACGAGGACGGTCTTCCCCGCGTACTGGGCCAGATCCGCGGAACCGCCCTGGAGGGATCCGATCTCAACATCGAGCACGTTTTCTGTCATCGTCATGAGGCGATGCTAAGCCGCGCCCGAAATACGCGGAGACCTCGCCACCCGCGGGACGTCGGGCCGGGGGCGCGGGCGGTACGGAGCGGCGGGGGAGGGGACGGGTGCCCGCCGGATGACGGCGCCTGGAGCGGCGAGCCGTCGTTCCGGCGGGCGCCGCGGCCTACGCCTGCTCGGTGTGCGGCAGGGACTGCGGGGCCGGAGCCGGGGCGGGGACCTCATCGAGCCGGGGGTCGCGCCGAGCGCCGGGAGCAGCCGCCGGAGCCTGGGCTCCGCCTGCCGGCGGTACCGCCGGCGCGGGCCCGCCCTCGGACCCCAGCTTGGCCGCCGCACGGTCGAAGTACCGCAGCAGTTCGACCGGGAAGGGCATCACGAGCGTCGAGTTCTTCTCCGCGGCGACCTCCACGACGGTCTGCAGAAGCCGCAGCTGCATGGCCTCCGGGGTGTCCGACATGATGCGGGACGCGTTCGCGAGCTGCTGGGCCGCCTGGAACTCGCCGTCCGCCGTGATCACGCGGGCCCGTCGCTCACGCTCGGCCTCCGCCTGCCGGGACATGGACCGCTTGAGGGACTCGGGAAGCTGCACGTCCTTGATCTCGACACGGTCGATGTGGACGCCCCATCCGGCGGCCGGGCTGTCGATCATCAGGGCGAGCCCCTCGTGCAGCCGCTCACGGTCGGTCAGCAGATCGTCGAGGTCGCTCTTGCCGATGATGGAACGCAGCGAGGACTGGGCGACCTGGCCGACCGCGAAGACGTAGTCCTGGACCTCGATGGTGGCCCGGACGGGGTCCGTGACGCGGAAGTACACCACGGCGTCGACCTTCACCGAGACGTTGTCCTTGGTGATGCCCTCCTGGGTGGGCACCGGCATGGTCACCACCTGCACGTTCACCTTCCGCATCCGGTCGGCGACCGGGATCAGGAACGTGATGCCCGGCTGCCGCTGCTGCGGCAGTGCCTTGCCCCAGCGGAACACGACGCCCCGCTCGATCTGGTTGACCACGCGCATCCCACTGCGCAGTACGAGCAGGGCCAGCACGACCACCAGGGCTACTGCGACGACGGTGCCTTCCATGGCACACCACTTCCCTCACTGGGGTGTCGAAGAGTGACATCCCAGTGGACACCTGAGAGCGGAATCCGGATGCGCGTCGAGCGTCAGGATTTCGTCAAGTCGCGGACGGACGAAGGCCTTGGACGACCGGCGGCGACGCGGCCGACCCGCCGGAGGTGTTCATTCATTGTTCAGGCCCGCTTTCCGGCGGCCCACGCGGCATCACATACAGTCCTGCCGCTGACGGGTGATCACAGGGTCCCGGGCGCCGTGCGGGTCATGCGCGCGCCGGGGGCGTACGGGGTCGGTGAGGTCTACGACGGCTGAGGGGGGCTGTGCGGCGCAAGGGCTTGACGGCCCGACGCCGTGACGCCGCAGCGCCGTACGGCCGCACGCCGCACTCCGCATGCCTCACACCCCGGTCGGGACGCCCGGCGGCGGACACCCACACACATGCCTGGGGGGCATTTCGTTGAACTCTCGCACGCGCCGCAATCTCGCGGCGTTCACGTCGGCCGCTTCGCTGGCGGCCGGTCTGCTCGGTGCGTCGGCATCGGGCGCACAGGCGGACGGCAACAGCCCGGCGGGGGGCCAGATCGGCCTGTACGGCGGCAGCACCGGCATCGAAACCGTCAACGCGGGCGGAACGGGCCTGCGTTCCGTGCCGGGCATCCCGAACTACGGCTACGCCCCGAACTGGGCGCCGGACGGCAGCAGGGTGGTGGCGGGCTGGAGCCAGCTGGCCACCGGCCGCGTCACCGGCTCCACTTCGCTCATCACCCTGCCCTGGGCCACCAAGGTGCGCGCCAGCGCCTCCTACGAGAACCCGGTGTTCTGGCAGTACGGCCGCTACGTGGTGTTCAGCACCGCCGGTCAGCTCGTCTACGGGCCCTCGGACGGTTCCTGGGCGCCGGAGCCGCTGCTGGCGGCCACGCAGGAGCCGTCGACGGTCTCCGACGCGCATCCGACGGCGAGCCCGACGGGCACGCTGGCCTTCGAGCGGAGCAGCGGCAGCGGCAGCCCGGACATCTGGACCTACGACCCGGCCACCAAGGCCATGAAGAAGCTCATCGCCTCCGGTTCCTCGCCGGTGTTCTCGGCGGACGGCGGCAAGTTGGCGTTCACCCGCCAAGTGGGCGACTGGACGCAGCTGTTCACGGCCGACGCGAACGGCGGCAATGTTCAGCAGGTGACCACCGACGAGTCCGACCACCTGGCCCCGAGCTGGGACCCCGCGGGCGGCCGGATCGCCTACGAGGCGCACAGCTCGCACGCCGGCTGGTCCGACGATGTGCAGACGGTACGCGTCCTCGACCTGGCGAGCGGGACCTCCACCCAGGTCACCGGGGCGGGCAAGGGCGGCAGGCCCGCCTGGCAGCCGCTGCGGAAGAACTACCTCACCCGGGTCTACGGCACCGGCGCCATCGGCATCGACGGGGCCGCCTCCCGCTGGACGTTCGACGCGCTGGGCCACGCGCATGTGCCCGGTCTGGTGAGCGCCCGGTCCGCAGTGCTGGTCAACAAGGGCAATGCCACCTACTCGGCCCCGGCGATCGCGCTGGCCGCCGAGAAACAGGGGCCCGTCCTGATGACCTCCGGTAGCGGTCTGGACTCCGCCGCCGCCACCGAGCTCAAGCGCTCGCTGCCGAAGGGCAGCACCGTCTACCTGAACGGTGGCACCAGCCTGCTCGGCTCGAAGGTGGCGAGCCAGGTACAGGCGCTCGGCTACAAGCCGCTGCGTCTGGACGCCCCCGACCTCTCCTCCCTGTCGGCCCGGGTCGCCAAGCAGATCAGCGGTGCCCCGAGCTGGGTCTTCGTCGCCGACGGCAAGGAGTACCACGACCCGATCGCCGCGGCCACGGCCGCCGGAGCGCTGGGCTACCGCGGCACCGGAGTGGTCCTGCTGACCAACGGGACGACCGTTCCGAGCTCGGTCAAGAACTACCTCAACACCCTGAACCCGGGGACCACGGGACTGGTGACGGTCGGCTCGAACGCCACCCAGGCGGTGCAGCACGCGATCCTCAACAAGGTCTGGAACTTCTGGGCCATCGGCGGCAAGACCCATGAGGACGTGGCTGCCAACCTGGCCCGCTTCTGGTGGACCTCGCCGACGCAGGCGACCGTCGAGGACACCTGGTCCTGGCAGAACGCCGTCGCGGGCGGCTACTCCACCGCTCCGTACGGCCCGATGCTGTGGTCCTCCGAGTCCACGCTCTCGGCGCCGGCCGCGGCCTACCTGAACGAGCGCGCCGCGAGCATCTCGGTGGTGCAGACGTTCGGCGGCAACTCCTCGTACCTGCCCGCGAACCGCACCGCGATCGGTGCTGCGATCGCCGCGAGCAGCGCATGGACGACCACGGTCTGGGCACCCGCCGGCGACACACCGGCATCGGCGGCCATGGCACGCCTCTCCCGGGCCACGGCCCCGGCCACAGCCGCCGCCTCCCGCCCGACGGCCACCGCCGCACCGAAGCCCGGCGAGCACCTGCGTTCCCCCGACGCGCACAGCGCTCACTAGGGCCGCGACGGGGCGAACGCTGCCTGCTGCGGCACTGGCCCCGAACCCGGACGAGCCGCCCCGCGCCCTTGACGGGCGCGGGGCGTTGTCGCTCACACGGCTTCGCCGGGCCGGTGGGCACAGCCGCGACGTACCCGCGGGGACAATGCGGTGCCTGGCGGAATCCGCCCCCCGTGACCAGGCGCGGCCGTACAGTGCGGCCTCATGCCCGCACCCAAGGCCACGGTCGCCCCCACCCAGCCCACCGCCGCGGAACTCACCGCTCTCCTCGGCTCCGTCAGGGCCTCAGCCACCCGTATGCACGCCACGCTGGCGGAGATGACGGACCATCAGGTCAACGAGTGGTCCGCGCTGCCCGGTTGGAGCCGGGGGCATGTCATCACCCATGTGGCACGCAGCGCCGACGCGTACCGATGGCTGCTGTCCCTGGCCCGCACCGGAGCCGGGCCGGGCCCGCGCGCCGATGCCCCCGCACCGGAACGAGCGCTGCGCGAGGGCGCCGGCCGGGACGCCACCACGCTCGCGGCGGATCTGCGCGACAGCATGGACCAACTGCTGGACGAGGCGGCGCTGATGCCGGCCGAACGCTGGTCCACGCTCCTCACCTCCCTCCCCGGCTACCGCCATCCCGCCTGGTTCACGCTCCACCGCGCACGACGCGAACTCGAGATCCACCACGCCGACCTGCTCCTCGGTCACACCACGGCCGACTGGCCCGCCGACTTCGTCTGCTGGGCCCTCGACGGCACCACCACAGCGCTCGGCGCCCGGGCCTTCCCCGTCGCCCGGATGGAGGCCACGGACCTGGACCGTTCCTGGTCCCTCGGCCCGGCCGGGCACACCGTCTCCGGTCCGGGCCATGCCCTCCTCGCCTGGCTCGCGGGCCGCGGAGGGGAAGCCGAACTCCGCTCGCCCCTGCCGCTGCCGAAGCCGCCGCCGTGGCCGCTCGCGCCGTACCCCGGCTGGTCCTGACCGTACGTCAGTGGGCGCCCCGCACCTGTCCATGCCGTCCGTCCCCTCCGAAGGGCCGCGACCCAGGACGCCTCCGTGGCCCGCCGAATCGCGATGGCGTGGCTGAGCGGCAAGGGATCAGGGTCCCGTTGTTCATGCCAAGTACCTTTTGACACGGGGACGTTCATGAGACGAAGAACCTTCGCCGGCCCGGCCGCGGTGTTTGTGTCGGTCGCGGCTGTGGCCGCCTCGCTGCAGGCCGCCGGCCCGGCCGGTGCCACCGCAGCGGTGGCGAGGGAGTGCCCACCGTGTGGGTGACGCTCCCGCCCGGCACCACCGCCGTCGGCCACTCGGCCGACTGTGCCCCGTGGCAGCAGGACAATCCCACGGCTCAGGCCCACGGTCCGTACGTTTGCGACCCGTCAGGCATCGTCCTGACCAAGGGCCAGGTCACCAAGTTCACCCTGACCGTCCGCGTCGACGAAGTGGTGACGCACGCCAAGGGCGGCGCCCAGCTGGTCTGGGGCCTGGACCCGTCCCACTCCCACCGGCCTGTGTTCGATCCCGACAGCCACAACGACACCGCCGCGCTCACCCTGAACTGAGCCCGGAGCCTGAAGCACGGGTGGATGCCGGGCCATGGGCGCTCGGCATCCACCATGGCCGTGCCGCACCGCTGTGCGAGCGGGGATACGCGGGCACGAGCCCGACCCTGATCCTGGAGTGCGCGCACCCTCCACCGAGTCTCGGGGTCGAGTGGGGGTTTGCTCAGGGCGTTCCCCGATGAGGCGACCCGCCGGTGCGGAAGAGACTCGTGTCGGGGCCGGACGATCACTGGTCCCGGCCATCGAGTCCACCGTCATCCGCCGACATCCCGCGAGTAGCCGTGAGTTGCCGCGAGACCCGGCGAGGTCCACCGAGATCATGGAGTGCCGCATCGTGAACAGTTCAGCCCGTCGCACCCGTTGGACGACCTTAGCCGTCAGCGCGGGACTGCTGATGACTCTGGCCGCGGGAGTGGCGTCCCCCGCCACCGCCTCCTCCGCCACCCCGGGCGGCCCCGCACACGCTGCCGCCACCGTGCCGCTGCCCGCGCTGGACCCGGCCGCACTGAAGGCGGCCATCGGCGGCCTGCCGAGCGCTGACGTCACCGGCGCGCTGGTACGGATCACTGGCCGTGCGGGCCACTGGTCGGGCACATCGGGGGTGGGCAACCTGGAGACCGGTCAGGGCGTTCCGCCCGATGCGCACATCCGGATCGGCAGCATCTCCAAGGTCTTCACCGCCACGATCGTCCTCCAGCTCGCCGCCGAACACCGCATCGACCTGGACCAGCCCGTCCAGCGGTACCTGCCGGGCGTACTGCCCGCCGACCTGCCGCCCGTCACGGTCGGCCGGCTGCTCAACCACACCAGCGGCCTGCCGCGAGGCGGCGACGACCCGGACTTCGGCGACGGCAGCCCCGAATGGTTCGCCGCCAACCGCCTGAAGAGCTTCACCCCGCAGCAGGTGATCGACACGATGGCGGGCCGGCCGATGGAGTTCGCGCCGGGCACCGCGCAGCAGTACAACGGCATGAACTACTACGTCGCCGGCGTGCTGATCGAGAAGATCACCGGACGTTCCTTCGCGGACGAGGTGCGCTCCCGGATCACCCGGCCTCTCGCCCTGCACGACACCTACGTCCCCGACGCCCACGACCCGCGGCTGCCGAGCCCGCACTCCGACGGCTACCTGACGGTCACGTCCCCGGACGGCAGCACGCGTCCGGTGGACGTCACCGAGCAGAGTCCCTGGCCCTGGGCCGAGGGAGGAATGATCTCCACACCCGCCGACCTCGACCGTTTCATGACCGCGCTCTTCCGTGGCCGCCTTCTCCCGCCCGCCCAGCAGGCCGAGCTCTTCACGGTGCCCGACGTCCCCAGTCACCACAGCAGCCAGTGCCGTTCCGAGACCGACGCCGGCCGGGCCTGTATGACCATGGGGCTGATGCGGGTCAAGGCGTCCAACGGCGTCGTGGTCTGGGGCAAGACGGGCTCCCGCCCCGGCTACACCAGCGGCGTGTTCGCCACCCGCGACCTCTCCCGTACCATCGTCTACTCCCTCAACCCCACCAATCTCAACGGCACCGAGATGCGCTACATCCAGCAGATCGCCGCCGCCTCCTTCGGCACCGTGGTCCCGGCCAAGAACTGACCTCGAACCAGCAGGGCGGGCTTTGTGCGCCATGCGAGGGAACCCGCGTCCAGCACCCCTCGGTCCTGGGCATGGATGGCCGTGTCGAACACCTACGGCTTCAGGGGAGCACGTATGCCGAACATTCCGGCTGAACTGCGGTACACCGAGTCGCACGAGTGGGCGCGCAAGGAGGGAGACGGCACGATCACAGTGGGCATCAGCGACCACGCCCAGAAGGCTCTCGGCGACGTCGTGTTCGTGGAACTGACCAAGGTCGGCAAGGTCTTCGAAGCCGGCGACGCCGCCGGTGTCGTGGAGTCGGTCAAGGCCGTGACGGACATCTACTCACCGGTCGGCGGCGAAGTCATCGCGGTGAACGAGGAGCTGTCCGACACCCCCGAGTTGATCAACGAAGAGCCGTACGACAGCTGGATCTTCAAGCTCAAGCCGTCCGACCTCTCGGAGCTCGAACGCCTCCTCGACGCCGCCGGTTACAAGGCCGCGATCGGCGAGTGACCCGAGGGCCCGACCGCATCGAGCCCGGTCATGCGGAGGCGGCCTCGGCGTGCCCGCGGCCGAGGGCCGCCGCCGAGGCCACGGGCACGCCGGGAGCCGGCCCGGGCCTACGGCCGGCTCCCGGCGTGCCGCTCCGGCGGCAAGGACACGCCTCGCCCGGAATCCGCCTGCCCCGTCGCGAAGGCCGGTGGTACGCGCTGTCTGCCCCCCGGCAGGCGGCCGATGCCGAGCCCGGCTCACCCGGGTAAGGTGGCGACCTTCGTCCGGCAGAAGCCGTACGGAGTCCCCGAAGGCCGGGCACCTCATGCATCTCGCCGACCCTCCCGCACGCCGCCGCCTCAGCGCCGCCCTGGACAGCCTCGCCGTCACCTTCCGCGGCATGACAGCCCACCCGGACGAGAGCAACTGCGATTGTCACTGGGGCAGTCCGGAGGAGCTGCGCCTTTTGAAGACGCCGGACGTGGTGCTGGAGCCGGACCTTCTGCGCCGGACCTGGCGGGCCATCGACTGGACCGATCACGCGGCTGTGCTGCGCCGCATACTTCCGCAGTTCGCCAACGCACTGGTCTCCGGTCGCGCGGATCCCCTGTTCGGACTGGAAGAAGCCGGATTCTCCTTCGCTCGCGCACGCTGGCAGCAGTGGCCCGACGACCAGGCCGGCCCGGTACGCGAGTTCCTGCACGCCTGGTGGGCGTACAGCCTCACCGATCCGGACGCGGCCGTCCCGGCGTATCAGGTCTTCGCGATGTGTGCCGAGGCGTCCGGAACGCTCCGGCCCTGGCTCGCCGACTGGGAGACGCGGACCGGCTGCCTCAGCGACCGGCGTCTGGCCGAGGCGGCAGCGGAATGGGAGTACGTCCTCCTGGGAGACAGCCTGCCGTGGAGGGTCGGCCGGTACGAGCACGACGAGGAGGAGCTGCGCGCCGAACTGGTCGCGTGGCTCCTCGGCCACGCCGCGCCGCGGCTCCGCGAGTCGGGCGCGTCGGCGGATCTGCGGCACCGGATACGGCTGCTCGGACTCACGGACGAGGACCGCTGGACGGACCCCCACTGGCCCGGCCACCGTTACTGACGAGCAGGGCCCCGCGAACCGGCGCCGGTCCTCGGCACCGAGACGGCAGAAGCCGGAGCCGTCAGAGCTGAGTGCCGAAGTCCTGGGTCCACCAGGGCCCGCCGGAGCCCTTGTGGACGCCCACGCCGAGCTCCTTGAACGAGCAGTTGAGGATGTTGGCGCGGTGGCCGGGGCTGTGCATCCAGGAGTCCATCACCGACGCCGGGGTCTGCTGGCCCATGGCTATGTTCTCGCCGTACGTGGACCAGTGGTAACCGGCGGCGTTGATGCGGTCGCCCGGGCCCGCGCCGTCGGGGTTGGTGTGGTCGAAGAAGTTGCGCGCGGCCATGTCGTCGGAGTGCTTCTGGGCGGCGTCGCGCAGCCGGGAGTTGGCGGTGACCGGTGCGCAGCCGGCGGTCGCGCGCTCCTTGTTGACCAGGGCGATGACCTCGTCGACGGTTCCGCTGGGTGCCGGCGGTGCGGCCGGGGTGGCGGAGTGGCGCTGGGTGGGACGGGCCGGCTCAGGGGACTTGGGGGGCTTCTTGGAAGGGCTCGGGCTCTTCGACGGGGAGGCGGAGGGCGACGCCGATGCCGACGCGGACGGCGAGGCCGGGACCGAGCTGCTCGCGGACGCGGTCGCCTCGTCCTCCGCCAGCGGCGTGGCGGGCGTGCTTGCGGCGTCGTGGTCCGCCCCGCCGCCGGGATCCGTCGTGAAGTACCAGATGCCGGTCCCGAACAAGACCACCGCGACCGCGGCGCCGAGCGCCCGCTGCCGGTTGCGGCGGCGCCTGCGCGCGGCGGTCCGGGAAGCCCCCTGCTCGCCCGCGGAGCGGTGCCTGGCGGCCCTGCCGCCCCGGCCGCCCGCCGGTCCGAGCGCCATGGCGGCGCCCGCCGGGGCGGTTCCGCCGAGAGTCGTGCGCAAGCCCGACAGCAGTGCGGCCGGCACGGCTATGAGCGCCAGCCCGGCGAGCAGTCCCTCGGCGGGCATCAGCTCGCTCCACTGCCCCGCGCAGCGGACGCATTCGCGGGCATGGCGGGCTATGCGCTTGCGCCACAGTGCGGAGGGCCTGCCGTCCCAGGAAACCAGCAGGCCCCCCAGCTCCTCGCACGGCGGCTGCGCCTCCAGGGCGCGTACGACGACACGGGCGGCGTCGAGCTGTGTCTTCATCCGCTGGACCCGTACCGCGGTGTGCTGCGGGGTCAGCTCCAGAGCCTGGGCGACCTCGGAGCGGGTCAGTTCGCCGGCGCACTCCAGCCACCACAGCGAGAGCAGGCTCCGGTCGTCGGGTTCGAGCCAGCGGGTGGCGCGCGCGGTCTCCTGACGCTGGCCGGACAGCTGGAGCCGCATCATGGTCAGATCGACGAAGTCGGCTCCGGGGTCGGCGAACTCGCCGGCGTCCTCCACGGCGCCCGGAGCGGTCTGGCGGTCCTGCCAGTGCGCGCGGACCCGGTTCATGGCGATGGCCACCAGCCAGGAGCGGAAGCTCTCGGGCTCGCGCAGGCCGCCGAGCCCGTTCAGAGCACGCAGCATGGTGTCCTGCACGACGTCGTCCACGTCCACCGAACCGTTCAGGGCCCGGCCCACGACGTTGTACACCAGCGGCAGGTACGCGTTGACCAGGGCGTCCTGCGCCGCCTGGTCGCCCTCGCGGGCGGCGGTGACCAGCGCCGCCGAATCCACCATGTGCTGTGTGCTCATAAGAAGACTTCCCTGTCGTTGACGCCAGACGATGGTGTCCGTTGCCTGGGAGACGCGAGCGGGCCTTCCGGATAACAGTTCTGGGGACAGTAGTTCCGAAAACGTGTACGCCGAGGGGGGATTGGCGGATCTTCGTACCGGTATGCCCCGCCTTGGGCGTAGCCGGAATCACACGTGGCCGACCCGGTCGAGTGCATTCCGCGCGAAGCCGGTCTCGCGTCGTTCGGCGCCTTCGCTGCTCGGCGTTTCGCTTCGAAGGAGAAGACGCTCCTCGCCGACGCGGGCAGTCACAAGGAACTGCACAGGTTCGAGGCCGGTGCCGCGCGTGCAGACGTTGGATCCGGGTGGCTGGATCCCCGGACACGATCTCAAGCGACCGCGACAGAGGGCTCGTTATGAGCCATCCGGGTGCATATGCCGGAAACCGCCACGTTTGCAGTGGCCTAAGGGGTGTTGTGGTCGTTTCCTTGCTGTTGCTTGGGATCCAGGGTGCTCAGGAGCACCCAGTCTTGCGGCACGTCGACATGAATGCAGGGAAAGGCATCACATGAAGCTCAGGAAAACGGCGGCTCTGGCCGCAGGCATGTTCGTTGCTCTCGGGGCAGCCGCTCCGGCGATGGCAGACTCCGGTGCCTCAGGCAGCGCTACCGGGTCTCCCGGCGTCCTGAGCGGCAACGTGATCCAGGTCCCCATCGACATCCCCGTGAACGCGTGCGGCAACACCGTGAACGTGCTCGGACTGCTGAACCCGGCAGCCAACAACACCTGCATCAACGGTGCCGCTCCCGCAACAGGTGGCACCGCGGTGAACACCCAGACCTTCCCCGAGGACACCCCGGCCGTGGGCCTCCCGGGGGAGGACACGAGCACCCAGGACGCGATCGAGGACTGCCTCTGCCATGGGCTGACCGGGCACTGAGGTCCGTCCTCGAACGGATCCTGCCCACAGCAGGAATGACACGAGTCCGACCGCCGCTTCGTAAGAGGTGGCGGTCTTCTCTTGCCGCCGGCGGCTGCGAGGCGGGCCGGCGTACTCCCAGGGCCTGGCCTGCCGGCCGTCGTGCGCACTCAGGGGGTCCGCAGTGCCTCACGCCACACGGGCTGTCGAGGCAGTGGTTGTCGTAGCGCTCGGAGGAGTCGCGGATGTCCTGCACAGTCGCCTCCCCCTTGGCGACTCGCTCCAGCAGCCGGTAGTGGCCGCTGACTGCCCAGCGGGCGTGAGCGGGAGCCGCCCGTGCCGTGACGATCCGCCGTCCCCGGCCGGCCGGCTCTGGAGCGGCGGGCGTCACCACGAAACCACTCGTTACTGTTTCGTGATGATCCGGGCCAAGGGCCATCATCTGGCGTGAGCAGCCTGGCTGCCATGGATTCGGCACGAGAGCGGCAATCCGCACCCCTCACCAGCAACGCCAGGGTCTCCCAACACTGGTCGTGCGTCGACTTGCCGCGCTTCCGCGCAGGGGCGCGTTGGTGTCCTGTCGCTGAAAGCCCGCGACCATGACGCTTGTTGCCGTCGGCCGCCCTCCAGCCAGCTCTGCGACCACTGCGAGCCGACGTGTTGTGCAGAGCGGAACACGGGTGTGGTGGGCGTGGGCGGCTGGGCTGTTCGTCCTGTACGCGCTCTTCAGCCTCGCCCAGCACCACAGACTGGGCACCACCGGCTACGACCTGGGAATATTCACCCAAGCAGTGCGCGGCTACGCCCACTTCGGCGCTCCCACCGCGGACCTGAAGGGCTGGGGGTACAACCTCTACGGCGATCACTTCCACCCGATCCTGGTCCTGCTGGTACCCCTGTACTGGATATGGCCCAACGCTCAGACCCTGCTGGTCGCCCAGGCGGCCCTGGTCGCGGTCGCGGCCGTGCCCCTGGCCCGGCTGGCCGCCGACCGCGGCGGCCGTCCCGCCGGACACGCGACAGCCGCCGCGTACGGGCTGTCCTTCGGCGTCCAGGGCGCGGTCGCGTTCGACTTCCACGAAGTCGCCTTCGCCGCCCCACTGCTCGCCTTCGGCCTGGCCGCACTGTCCGAACGACGTTCGAAGGCCGCGGCGGCCTGGGCGCTGCCTCTGCTGCTGGTCAAGGAAGAACTCGCGCTGATGGTCGCGGTGATCGGGGCGATCCTGGCCTGGCGCGGTGCACGCCGCCTGGGCCTGGCCCTGATCGCAATCAGCGTGAGCGTCTTCGCGCTGGTGGTCGGTGTGCTCATACCGGCGTTCAACCCGCAGGGCGTCTACCCCTACATGAACAATGCCAGTGCGGGCGGCTCACTCAGCAGCAGCCGCAGCATCTTCAGCCGCCTGGCCGACGCCCCCGAGCTGCTGTTCTCCCCCTCGCAGAAGATCGTCACCCTGCTGCTGCTCGGGGCCCTGACCTGCTTCCTCGCCCTGCGATCGCCCTTGATCGCCATCGCGCTGCCCAACATCGCGGTGCGGTTCCTCTCCGACAGCCCCGCCTACTGGGGCACCGGACTGCAGTACAACCTGCCTCTGATGCCCGTCCTGATCGCCGCCGCCTGGGATGCCCAGCCCGCCTGGGCCCACAGCCGCATCCCCCTGGCCCGGGGACTGGCCCGCCGGGCCGGCGCCGCCCTGCTGTGCGCGGCAGCGCCACTGGCCCCCACCCAACCCCTCCAGGACTTCCTCCTCCACCCCGTGCGGGCCTTCAGCACCGACGCCCACGCCAAGGCCGCGTACGCGCTGATGCGCCGGATCCCCGACGGGGCGGCCGTGGAGGCCACCAACCACCTCAGCCCCCACCTGGCCCATCGCACCCGCGTCTTCACCTGGCCCCTTGTCGACCACACCCCGGACTGGGTCATCCTCGACGTCAACGAGTACTGGCCCACCTCATTCCAGGAAAACCAAGCCCACCTCACCGACCTGCTCCACCACGGCTACCGGCAGGTCGACGCCCAAGACGGAATCTTCCTCCTCCACCGCGAATGAGAGGAGCGAGGTCGTGCCGGCAGAGGAGCACGACACGTCCCGGACACGGCCTCGATTCACTGATCCGTCGATGTCAACCTTGGATGTCAGCGCAACGGGCCCGTTGCCGCTGGGGACCGCTGACGCCATCGCTGGTCAGAGGATGCCGGTCAAACCCTCGATCGCCTGCCGGGCCCACTCCTGTGCCCCTGCCGCCGTGCCGGCCACCACTCCGGTCGCGACCGGGGCCAGCGCTCCCCTCAGCATGGCAAGCGCGCGGCGGAGCCTGCCGTCTTCGGGCACGTCCGGCCGGGCGATCGTCGCGAGCACTTCTCGGGCGGCGGACTCGGCATCCTCTCGGTCCGGATCAGCGAGGCCGGCTTGGGGCAGCTCCCGGAGCAGATTGGTGACCAGCGCGGCAAGTGCCTCGAAGCCTGGGGCAACAGCGCTGTTGTTCTGCTGGTTCTGGGTAACCGCGTCGTTGTTCCAGGCGAACTGAGCGCCTGAGACCTCGGCGTTGAAGACCGGCCCGTCGTAGTTGTCGACGTTCTGCGGCTCGTTCATGTGCTGGAACCGTCCTCGTTGTTCTGCCGCTGGATGACGTTGTTGTTGTTCCACGCCAGCTGAGCGCCGTGGACCGGGGCGGTGAAGACCGGCCCTTCGTAGTTGTTGACGATCGTCGTCGGACTCTCGGTCGGCTGTGCGATCTGCTTGATGACCGGCAGCGACGTGCGGAGTGAGACGAGTCCGACGCGGCCGTTGTGCTGTACGGCCACACCCTGCGGTCCGGTCACGGAGCAGTCCACCAGTCGGCCGCCGCACGTACCGTCGAAGTGCGCACCCCCAGCCGCGCAGTCGACGAACTCGCTGTTCACGACGTCCAGACGGGCGGAGTTCGTCCCGTAGAGGCCGAATGCCTCCGAGTCGGTCACGATGAGGTTCTTCGCGACGAGCCTCGACTTGCCGAACCCGATGACCCCGCCGGCGCTCACTGTCTTGACCTCACAGTCGTAGACGAACAGCTGGGCGTCCTCGCCCACGCCGAAACCCAGCGGCCCGCGCTCCGCCACCACGTCCTTGAGCGTGACCCGGGACTGGCCGAGGACCTCCACTGCGGACATGCCGAAGTCACGGAACCCGGCGTCAGTGACGTCGGCCGTGGTGCCGCCGTTACCTCGGGTCTCCAGCCCCGACGGGCAGCGGTCCACCCGGACCTTCTCGAACACGGCCCTGGCCTCGTCGTGGACCCGCAGTGCGACGCTCGTCAGGTCACCGATCTCGACCCGGGTGAAGCGGCCTCTGGCAGCATCGATGACGGCAATGCCCACGTTGCCCCCCGATATGCGACAGCCATGGACCTCAGGGGCTCCGCCGTTGGTCGAGAACACCGCGACGTTGCCCGCGGCGAGGATCTCGCAGTCCTCGAACCTGCCACGCCCCGAGGTCTGGACGTTGATGCCGGTGTCGCGGCACTCGGTGAACACGCAGTCGCGTACCACCGGGTCGGCGCCACTCGCCACCGCGATCCCGTGTTGCGCGTCGGTGACGCGCGTGCCGTCCACGGACCCCCGGGACTGCTCGATGAACATGATCGCTTCTGTGTGCACGGCGTTGATCACGCAGTCGGTGACGGTGAGTTCCGCCTGAGAGTCCGCCATGACGGCCGCCTTGCCGGTGCCGGTCAGCTCGCACCCGATGACCTGGGCACGCGCACCGCTGACCCGTACGCCATGGATCATGCTGCCGCCGATCCAGCTGTCCCGCACCGAGACCTGGGCGCCTTCGATCACGGCGACCGCATTGTCGGTGGCGTCGGTGAACCGGCACCGTTCGACGAGCCCGTTCGCCCCGCTGAAGAGGGCTCTGCCATGAAGGATCACGCTGTCCCGCAGCGTCACGGAGGTGTTCGGCCTCGCGTGCACGCTGACGCCGTTGTACGCCCGGATGTCCGAGCGCTCGAGCGTGAGTGTTCCCGCATGGCAGCCGACGACGTCGGCATCGCGGCCGATCAGCACGAGGCCGTGCACACGAACCGACCCGAAGGCGTCGAGGACGGCACCACGAGGCCGGCTCACCACCACTGAGCCCGGATCGCCGAGCGCGGCCAATCGGACCTCGCCCTGGACGGTCAGCGCCTCCTCGTAGCGACCGGGCGCGATCTCGACCAGCGCCGCTCGGCCCCGTCTGGCCGCAGCGGCGAGCGCGGACGTGATGTCGGGGTAAGCGCGACGGCCACCGTGCGGCGAGACGAAGTACCTCGCGACCATTCCCTCCAGCCCCCCACGCTCGGCCCACCGGGGCCGCCGATACTACCGGAGCGGTGGGTAACGGTCCGGTTGCTCGGCATGGTCTGCGCGAGCGTGCGGCGAACGGCGCCGGTTCGCTGGGCGGTGGCATCTACAACACCACCGGCGCGATGACGCTCGATCACAGTGAAGTGAACGACAACGCCTCCACCGTCGCACCACCCCGCGACCACCGCCTTCGGCGCGAACAGGCGGGTACGACCCGCTACGTAGGTCGAAGCGGTCCGTCGGGTGACCCGACGGACCGCCGTCAAAAACGATGACTGATCAGACGGCTGGCGCGTGAACCCGACACAGTGGCGACTGGCCCCGCTGTTCGACGCTCGAAGTCCGCGGCCGGCCGCATCATTGACCACCTCGGGCCGTTGCTCGGCGCACGACGCGGAGAAGAACATCGTGGAGCCGGAATTTCTTTCCGCGTCAGCCCTGTGCAGTCCCTTGCCAATCGGCCAACAGGTCGGGGAACGCGGCCAGGTCCGTGATCCCGCGGTCGGTGTGGTGCAGGACCGCATGGTGGACGTCGTCCGGGCGAGGGCGGGTTGACCAGGCCGCTTGCTCCAGCTTCTCAGCGGCGGGCTGTCGGCCGGGCGTATTGAACTCGTCAGGCCGCGGGGGTGTCGTCCTCGGCTGGTTCGTCTTGAGCCGTCAGGCCGGCCACCCACAACGGCATCAGCCAGTGCAGTGCAAGGACGGCGATGAGTGCCGGTGCGGTATACCCCGTCAAGGCATGACCGACCGTCGCGCCCGCGATCAACAGGCCGGCGGCGGTTGCGGCAAGGAGCAGGGTCATTATCCGGTGGGCGCGGGCCTGCACCCGAGCACGTTCGGCCAACTGTCGTTCGTCCAGGGCTCGTCCGCGCAGTTCGAGCAGGCCACGGGTGGCCGCATTGATCGCCCCGGTCGCGACCATCCACGGCAGCAGCAGCACCACCATGGCGACGGCGGCCCAGATCGGTTTGCCCTCCGTGAGGGAGCTGTAGGCCATGAGGGCGCTGACGGCTGCCGTCAGTACCAGATGTGCGGCGACGACCGAGCGCCGGCGGGCGGCCGTGGCGTACAGGGGCCGGCCTCGGCGATCGTTCATCAGCCGCAGCATGCTGCGGTCGTAGCGTGTGAGCGGCGTCGTGGTCATGACGTCTTCCTCCCGTAGATCTCGTCCGTGAGCGGCCGGAACGGTTCGAGTGAGAACAGCGCCTCCACCGGCAGTTCGAAGAACCTCGCGATCTTCAGTGCCAGGTCGAGGCTCGGGTTGTACTGCCCCCGCTCGATGTAGCCGATGGTCTGGTAGTGCGCTCCCACCGCTTCAGCCAGGCGCTGTCGCGACACCTTCCGCTCGGCGCGAACCAGGGCCAATCTGTTGTGTACCTGCTCGCTCATGTATAAGAACTACTACATCTTGAGAGAGAGTTGCAACACTCGTGGGGGGAGGACTGGTTGGGCCGGAGACGCCATGCCCTTGAAGCCTGGCGGGCCGTGGGCTGAGACGCCGTCCGCTTTGGCCGTCACGAGGCCGGTCTGGTCGAGCAAGGTTGCTGATCGGTTGATCACGCGGGGAACGGTGCTGACAGCTTGACCCTCCCCTTACGTCAGGCTTGAGGCTCCATGCCGACGAAAGGGCAGGGGGATGAGCTATTCCGTGGGACAGGTCTCGGCCTTCGCCGGTGTGACGGTACGTACGTTGCATCACTACGACAAGGCAGGGCTGCTCTCGCCCAGTGACCGCAGCCACACCGGCCCTCCAGGCCGCGTGACCGACCTGTCACCCGAACCTGCATCAGACCCGACGGCACTCGCGCCCGCAAGTTCGCCTATGGCAAGACCTGGGCAGAAGGCGATGCCAAGCGGCGGGAGCTGCTGGGCAAGGTGGAGTCAGGCATCCCGGTGCCCACCAGGCCGGCCAAGCTCGCGGAGTGGCTGCCGTACTGGCTGACCACAGGGGGCTGTCGGTCCGAGGAGCGCCAGGGGCGGGCCGGTACCGCGTCGGGGGCAGGGGTCGTATCGCTCGTGTGTTCGACGATGCGCTCTGCTCCGTGCCGGGACCGATCGAACAGCACGATCGCGTCGGTTCAGGGGCGCTCCAGGCCGCCAACCCGTTTGAGCGCCGGCCTGACGTGAGACTTCCAGGTCTCGGGGGCGAGATCTTCTAATGGTCGGGTCTGTGAGCTGCACGGGTGGTTCATGTACGCCATCTGACGGTTCAGCGGGTGACGTTCAGGCTGCTGTGCCACTCCCCGACCGACAGTGGGCCGCACGGCGGATGCCGTCACGGGACGTTCGGACAGATGCCGAAACCGCGGCAGGACGGGTGAGGCCGCCGACCCGGTGCCCGACGGCGGCAGCTCGCCAGAGGTAAGGGGACAGCCGTCCGATCCCGAAGGAGTGTCATGCGCGGTGTCCGCCCGATCCAGTCGCTGCTGACCACGGTCCTCACGGTCGTGGGCCTGGCGTTCATCCCGCCGACCGCACCCGCCTTTGCGGCGACCGCTGGTTCTCAACCGAGCAGCCAGGGTGTCTGCACGCAAACGCCCGAGCCTGACCGGGCGGCCTGCCTGGCCACGATCCGCACCGACTTGCCGCCCATGTCCTCCGTCTCGCCGAACACGAAGCCGCCCGGCTACGGTCCCCGGGACATCCGCAGTGCCTACGACCTTTACGGCCGCCATCGCCATGGCCACGGCCGCGGCCGGACAGTGGCTATCACCGTCGCCTTCCACAACCCCGACTTGGAGAGCGACCTGGCCGTCTACCGCCGCCAGTTCAGGCTCCCGCCCTGTACGAAGGCCAACGGCTGCCTCCGCCAGATCAACCAACACGGCGGTCTCACTCCCCCGTCCGGCACCAACAGCGGCTGGGCACTGGAGTCCGCACTGGACGTCGACGCAGTGAGCGCGGCCTGCCCGCGCTGCCGGATCCTGGTCGTCGAATCCGACGACAACCTCCTCGGCAACCTGCTCGCCGCGGTCGACCAAGCCGTCACGCAGGGCGCCAAGGTTGTCTCGAACAGCTGGGGCGCTACCGCCGGGGAATTCCCGTTGGAGACTTTGTTCGATCACCATTTCCGTGACAACCCCGGCGTAGCCTTCACCTTCCCCGCGGGCAACGGCGGATACGGAACGACCTACCCGGCCGCCTCGCCCTACGTCACCTCGGTGGGCGGCACATCCCTGAGCCGAGCCCACAACCGTCGCGGTTGGACCGAGAGCGCCTGGTCCGGCACCGGATCCGGCTGCTCCCTTTACGAGCCCAAGCCGCCTTTCCAGCACGACCCGCTATGTGCCAACCGCACCCTGAACGACCTCTCCGCGGTCGCCGACCCCACGACCGGCCTTGCGGTGTACAACACCTTCGGAGCGTTCGGCACCGGCTGGCAAGTCGTCGGCGGTACCAGCCTGTCCACCGCACTGGTCGCCGCCATGTACGCCCTGGCCGGCAACCCCGCCCCCGGCACCTACCCCAACTCCTACCCCTATGCCCGCCCGTATGCCTTCAATGACATCACCACAGGGGCCAACGGCACCTGTGGCGGCACCTACCTATGCACCGCCGGCCCCGGATACGACGGACCGACCGGCATCGGCACCCCGCACGGTGTCACCGGACTGAGCGGCCGAGCCTGGTAGACGCCGACGGAGTCACACCGGCGTCTGCTACCGCAGGGCCCAGCGACCTGACCGCCGTGAGATCACCGCGGGGTGGGCAGTCCCGCCCGGGGGTGCCTCTATGTCTTTCGTCAAGCGAGGCGTGGGGTTCTGGGTTCGTAGAAGGTGCCGTCGCGGAGCATCGCGAAGAGCACGCTGATGCGG